>JALEGR010000014.1 GCA_022763265.1 Minisyncoccota bacterium
ACAAAATACAGGTATCAGATTCTCTGATGGTACGTATCAGACTACGGCAGCATCTGCAGGTGGAGGAGCAGATAATATATTTGATGTAACAAGTAATGTTGTATCAAACACAGGATCTGATGCAACTGTAGGTACTGATGATTTTGTATTCGGATCAACAGGATTAGATGATACAGGTGATACAAGCCATGATTCAAGATTTTTCTTTGATAAGTCTAAGGGTGCTTTTAGAGCAGGTGTCACTCTAACTGATGAATGGGATGATGCTAATGTTGGTGCTTGTTCTGTTGCTTTTGGTAAACAAACATGTGCGTCAGGAGATTATTCGGCAGCTTTTGGACTTAGTACTGTAGCCTCAGGAGCTCGTTCTACCGCTTTTGGATCAGGTTCGGATGCTACAGGTGGTGAGTCAGTAGCATTTGGTGTTGACACACTTGCCTCAGGAAACTTTGCAGCTTCTTTTGGCTGTAAGAGTTGTGCCACTGCAACTGCAGCAGCATCTTTCGGACTATGTACAGATGCAACAGGAAATTACTCATTCACAACAGGTAGAAACACCACAGCCTCAGGAACTTATTCCGTAGCCTTGGGTGGTTTTAGTAGTGCACAAGGAAATAGCGCATTTGCTGCAGGTGGTAGTAATCATGCCTGTGCGGATAACTCTGTAGCTTTAGGTAAAAAGGTGACAGTTACAGGTGCATGCTCTACGGGTATTGGTCTTGATAACACAGCAAGAACAATTTCCCAAACTTCAACCTTCGCAGTTCTAGGAGGAGTAGCAGGATTTGGAACTACAACACCACAGTCAGAACTTTCAGTAGAAGGATCCATTCTCTCATCAGATCTATACGGAGGAGCAACAACGCTTTCAGTAGACGCAAATGGTAACATCATACGTACACCATCAGATGAAAGACTAAAAACCAACATTACCCCTATTACCAATGCCCTAGAAAAGGTACTTTCCCTAAACGGAGTATATTACAACTGGAAAGATACAAATAGATTTGGTTCAGAGAGAGAAATCGGATTCATAGCCCAAGAAGTAGAAGATGTAGTTCCAGAAGTAGTCAAAAGTGGTGGTGAATATAAATCACTAAACTACCAAGTTCTTACAGCTTTGCTTGCGGGGGCGGTGCAAGAGTTGTCTGGGTACTTTGATATCCTTGGTTTTAAAATTGTAGACGGTGCTGCCTGGTTTACACAAATTTATACAGAAAGACTTGTGGTTGGAACACCTGAAAATCCAACAGGGATTATTCTATACGATGAAGATACAGGTAAACCATATTGTCTAACTATTGTTAGTGGCCAGGTAAGAACAAGGTCAGGTAACTGTGATGAGGGGGAAGAGGTTGAGCATACTACCACATACCATAACGGAGATTACAGTCAAGAAACAATCTACGAAGAAGAGGTTGTTGATGAACAAGCCACATCTACACAGGAAACAGTTAATGAAGAAGAGCCTTTACTCGAAGAAGTTAACGAAGAAGAGGTTATAGAAGAACCAGAGGAAAAGGAGGAAGTTATTATTGATGAGGCAGAACAAGAAGTTGAAGAAGTTAACGAAGAAGAGGTTATAGAAGAGGAAGAGGCTACTCCTGAAGAGGAGGTTATTGGAACTGAAGAATCAGAATCTTCTGAAGAAACACCTACAGAATAGTGATATACTGTAGTCGATGTTTGGAATATTAAAGAACAAAAATATGGATAAAAAAGTACGTGTGGCTGTAAATGGGGCAGGTCGTATTGGTAGATCTTTCATTAAAAAAGCCTCTCTGAGGCCTGAAATTGAGCTTGTGGCCATAAATGATCTGGGTGATATAGAAAATATTGCCTATTTAATAAAATATGATACAGCGTATGGCGTATCCAAGTTAGACATATCAAATACTAATGATTCTATCTCTATAGACGGTAAAGAAATGAAGTTTTTATCTGAGCCTGATCCAAACAAACTCCCTTGGAAAGATTTAGATATTGACGTTGTAGTTGAATCAACTGGAGCATTTACCACATATGAAAAAGCAAGAGGTCACATAAAGGCCGGTGCCAAAAGGGTAGTAATATCTGCTCCTGCCAAATCAGATCCAAAAGATGAGACTGAGGCTACTATTCTTATGGGAATAAATGATGATCTTTTAGAGAAGTGTGAAATCAGTTCAAATGCATCTTGCACAACAAATGGTGGTGGTCCAGTAGTTCAGATTCTGAAAGATGCTATTGGAATTGAGAAAGCAATGCTTTCAACTGTACATGGATATACTGCAACACAATCTATTGTTGATTCTCCGAGCAAGAAGGATTTCAGAAAAGGTAGAGCAGCAGCGCAGAACATCATTCCAACCTCAACCGGTGCCGCTATTGCAACAACTCTTGCTATACCAGAGCTTGAAGGAAAGTTTGACGGTGTTGCCCTAAGGGTTCCAGTAATTTCTGGTTCAATAGCAGACATTACATTTATTGCTTCAAAAAACACTACGGTTGAGGAGGTTAATAAAGCATTGACTGACGCGTCAAAAGAAGAAAAATGGAAAGATATATTTACAGTCACAAATGACCCGCTAGTTTCTTCTGACATACTAGATAGCGAGTATGCATCTATTGTAGATCTTGGTATGACACGCGTAGTTGATGGAAACTTAGTAAAGGTAATGGCTTGGTATGATAACGAGGGTGGGTATACAAGCACTTTGATAAAACATGTTGTTGCTATAGGAGATAATCTATAGTTGTGGTATAATATAAAAATGCAAAATGTTGATAGGGCTAGTAAGGATAGGGCACAAAACCTTTTTGGTAGTAAGGAAATTGAAAACTTTGAAGTCGGCACATTTGAAGGACTTAAATTGACAAGATGGACTATCTAAATGCCGTGCAAAGAAGTCCTATAAATGATCTTGAGATTAGGGAATTAATAAGAGGTGCTCTGACTGATAAGATTGATGATCAAGAAGTTTATATTAAGGGCATTGAACAGTCGTATTACTACGAAGAGGAAGATTTATATAAATAATATTTACATATGAAAATATATTTAGCTTCAGATCATGCAGGAATAGAGATGAAAGATGAATTAATATCGTTTTTAGCAGAGCATGATATTGAGGATGTTGGGGCATATAAACTAGAGCCAGAAGATGATTATCCTGACTATATTATCCCCCTTGCAAAAAAGGTGGCAAGTGATGAAGGTTCAATGGGAATTGTCATTGGAGGATCTGGGCAAGGTGAGGCAATGGCTGCAAATAGAATAAAGGGTGCAAGATGTGCTCTATACAACAGTATGGAAGGTGTAAAACTATCAAGGGAGCATAATAGTGCAAATATAATTTCATTTGGTGCCAGACTTACACCAATTGAGGAAGCAAAAGAAGCTGTTGTTGTCTTTCTTTCAACACCTTTCTCAGGAGATGAGAGACATGTAAGGAGGATAAAGAAATTAGACAATGATTGATGTAATTCCAGCTATCATACCTAAGTCAGCGCTTGACTTAGCGAAAGATGTAGAGAAGGTGAAGGAGTTTGCTGGTATCGTTCAAGTAGATATCATAGATGGAAAATATGCACCGAGTGTTAGTTGGCCGTACGTAGATCAAAAGAAAATAGAACTACCTTTCAAAGAAAATATTCAGTATGAGATAGATCTGATGGTTTCAAATCCAGAGGATGTCTGGAGGAAGTGGGTTTCTGCTGGAGCATCCAGAATTATCATTCATCTTGAGTCAACCGATAAGTTGAAGGAGATAATTGATGAGTTTAGAAAAGAAGAACTTTTATACAGTCAGATTGGTATCGCCCTTGGAGTAAAGACTAATACTGAAGAAATATATCCATATTTAGAAGACATTGATTTTGTGCAATGTATGGGAAGCCCAAATATCGGACACCATGGAGAAGTTTTTGACGAGAAGGTTCTTGAAAAGATTGCTGACATAAAGAAAAGATATGTTGATATACCAATTGGAGTAGATATTGGAATGAATGAAGAAACTATTCCTAAAGTTCTTGCTGCGGGAGCATCAAGGGTTGCTGTTGGGTCTGCTTTGTTTGGGGCAGAGGATATTAAATCTCAGTATGAGCATTTAAGTAGCTTGTGATAAAATTATAGCAATGTTATCACTTTCCGACTCAAAAAAAATAGAGCTTGAGTTAATTTCTAATAAAATTCGCCAATCAATAATTGAGATGCTACTTGAGGCAGGTTCAGGACACACTGCTGGACCTCTTGGCATGGCAGATATTTTTACTGCACTATATTTTCATGTAATGTCCCACGATCCAGATAATCCGGAATGGGAAGATAGGGATAGATTAGTTCTTTCTAATGGTCATATTACACCTGTTCTCTACGCTACCATGGCTTATGCTGGATATTTTGACAAGAAAGAGTTAATGACCCTTAGGAAATTTAGTTCCAAACTTCAGGGACACCCCCATAGAGAGTATTTGAAAGCACTTGAGACTTCTTCTGGTCCTCTAGGCTCTGGACTCTCACAAGCAGTTGGTATGGCAATAGCAGGAAGAATGGACAGAGGTAGGGAAGATGGAAGACATATATATTGTCTAATGAGTGACGGTGAACTAAACGAAGGAAATAGCTGGGAAGCTATAATGCTTGTTGGAAAAGAAAAGTTAAGAAATCTAATTGCAATAGTCGACAGAAATAATATACAAATTGATGGTTATACTGAAGATGTAATGCCACTTGAACCACTAGCTGACAAATGGAAGTCATTTAACTGGCATGTACAAGAGATTGATGGACATAATTTTGATGAAATAATTGGGGCAATTGGTGAAGCACAAGCCGTAGGGGATTCCCCAAGCGTAATCTTAGCCAGAACGATTCCAGGAAAGGGTGTTTCGGAGTTCGAAAGAAAACCAGAATGGCACGGTAAACCACCAAATGAAGAAGAAGCTAAGATGGCTTTGAAGGAACTGCGTAGTTTAGGAGGTAAAATAAAAGGAGATCATGAATAACTTAAGAACGTAGTGACATGGAGATTATTCAAAAATGAAAATCTATTTTTTTGATAACAAAATAGAAAAATTTATTGCAAATCTTGATGTTGTCACTAGTGCTCGTGTGGTAAAAGTCATTGAGCTATTAGAAAAATACGGAAATGACCTTAAAACACCTCATTCAAAAAGTCTTGGAGATGGTTTATTTGAACTAAGGGTGTTGGGGTCTAAACATATTAGAGTCATTTATACATACTGGAGAAGGGGTGTTTGCGTATTACATGCTTTTGAAAAGAAAACAAATAAGATTTCAAAACGAGACTTTGACTACGCAAAAAAGATTAAAAATAATTTGCAATAATATAACATATATGTTATATATGTATTATGAAAATGAAAACATTTGCACAGCTTAAAAAAGAATTAAAGAAAAATAAAGAATTTAAGAAATCTTATGATGAGCTTGAATTTGAGTTTAAGTTGATAGAGCTTTTAATTGAGAATAGGTTGAGAAAAGGTATAACCCAAAAGGAGCTTGCTGAAAAGGTCGGAACAAAACAATCTGCTATTGCTCGTTTTGAATCTGGTGAATACAATCCAACTATATCTTTTGTTCAAAAGGTTTCTCATGCGCTAAATGTTAAACTAAAGGTATCAGAATGATAAAAGAAAAAGCAATTAGAAATGGTTTTGGAGAAGGTCTTCTTGAAGCAGGAAAAAAAGACCCTAATGTCGTAGCACTTTGTGCTGATTTGGTTGAGTCAACCAGAATGGGTGCTTTCAAAGAAGAGTTTCCCGAGAGATTTATAGAAATAGGTGTGGCAGAGCAAAACCTAGCAACTGTTGCATCGGGAATGGCTGCTATGGGAAAGGTCCCATTCATCTCAAGCTATGCCATGTTTTCACCCGGTAGAAATTGGGAGCAAATTAGAACCACAATTGCATATAATGACAGACCAGTAAAAATAGCAGGATCTCATGCTGGTATTTCAGTTGGACCAGATGGAGGAACACATCAGGCAATAGAGGATATTGCTCTAATGCGTGTCATTCCAAATATGGTTGTTATATCTCCATGTGATGCAATTG
>JALEGR010000015.1 GCA_022763265.1 Minisyncoccota bacterium
ACATAAAGGAAAGATGAAGGGTAAATATATTGATCTTCAAAAAAAGATTCTCAAAAATGAGGAACTCTCATTAATCTACTCTAAATACCAAGAAGAACTTCGAAAACAAAAAGTATATGACTTTGAAGATATGATAATTGAAGTTCTTAGAACTTTGAAAAAAGAAAAAGATCTATTGTTAACCCTTCAAGAAAAATATCAGTATGTTTTAGTCGATGAGCATCAGGATACTAATAATGCTCAGAATAAGATATTGGAGATGCTTCTAAACTTTCATGACAATCCAAATATTTTTGTGGTAGGTGATGAGAAGCAAGCTATTTTTAGATTCCAGGGAGCATCTTTGGAAAACTTCTATTACTTCAAGCATCTATATCCTAAAGCTGTTTTGATAAATCTTGAAGAAAACTACAGATCTACTCAAAGAATTCTGGATCTAGCATATGATGTACAAAAGAAAGACCAGAAATTGAAAGCATCTCTAAGAAAGGATGATCATGCCATTGAGGTGGCTGCATTGCCAGACACTAGTAAAGAGATGAAGTATGTAGCTGATTCTATAAAAAACAAGAAAGGAGAAATTGCAGTTTTATATAGAGATAATAAAGATGCATATGATTTAATACCATTTCTTGAGTCAGAAAATATTCCATATGTAATCGAATCAGATACAAGTATTTTTGAAGAGCCAATAATAAAAAAGACTCTCATACTATTTGAAGCTATCTGGAATTTCGGTGATGATCTATTGCTATCTAAAGTATTACATTTAGATTTCTTTGGTATAAGGTCACTTGATATATTTAAGATAATCAGGTCAGCTGATAGAAAAAGAAAGAAACTTTTAGCCGACATTATTACCTCAGAGAAAGAGATAAAAGACTTGGGTGTTGAAGATGTTGATAAGGCACTCTCTCTAGGAGAGAAGCTTTCTTCTTGGTCAAAAAAAGCTCGAAACGAAGACCTTATTAAGCTTTCTTCAGAAATACTTCATGATTCAGGAATAATAAAAGAAGCTGCTGGTGAAGATGTTGACCAGAGTTTGTCTGCCATCGAGATCCTCTATGAGGAAATAAAAAAAGTGGCATCAACTGAAGGTAATTTGGGAGACTTTCTAGATTATGTAAAATCAGTTATGGAGCATAATATTCTTATAAAGAAAAGAAAAAGCACCACATCACCAGATAAGGTTAGATTGATGACGGTGCATAGGTCAAAAGGATTGGAGTTTGATCATGTTTTTCTAATACATGCTAGTGATAAGCATTTTGGTGGAAGAAGTGGAAGAAAAAGAAGGGAAAAGTTACCTTTATTGCCAAGAGTTTATAGGCTATTAGATAAAGAAGTGGGGGATGATGGAGATGATGATAGGAATTTATTCTACGTAGCTCTTACTCGTGCTAGGGAAACTATTACTATTACATATCCAAAAGAAGTCTTAGGTAGGGAAGTCTTACCAACAGTGTATATTGAAGATTTGAGGGATGATTTGGTCTCAAGGATAGATATCGATGTAGAAGTAGAAAAGATACCTAAAATTACTAGAAAAGAAAAAAGTATATCAAAGGAATTTGTTAGAGAGTTATTTATCAAACAAGGATTATCTGTTACGGCATTAAATAATTATCTAAAATCTCCTTGGCAGTATTTCTACCAAAACCTAATCCGTATCCCGCAGGTGCCGAATAAACATCAGTCATATGGGACGGCCATACATAGAAGCCTAAAAGAGTTGTTCGAAGGACTAAAAAAGGGAGAAGATGTTGGAAAGGAAGAGTTGATGTTAATTTTTCACAAGAACTTGGAAAGTGAATGGTTTATAGATCATGATGAGGATGAGGCAAGGGTTAAGGGGGATAAGGCACTTTCTGCTTGGTTCGAAGAGTACTCTGATAGGTGGAATACAAATACTTTGAATGAGTTTAGGATTTCAGGTGTCATTCTTTCTGATGAGATTAGGTTAGTCGGTGTTTTGGATAAGTTAGAGTTTTTATCTGAAACAGAGGTAAATGTTGTTGACTATAAAACAGGTAAACCAAAAACTAGAAACCAAATACTTGGTAAAACTAAAGATTCCAATGGAGACTACTTTAGACAGTTAATTTTTTACAAAATATTACTTGAAAATAGTAAGTATGATTTTGTAGAAGGGGAGATTGACTTTATCGAACCAGATAGTAGAGGTTTAATGCATAAAGAAAAGTTTACTGTATCAGATGAAGATGTTCTCGATCTTAAAAAGCAAATTATTGAAGTATCTGGAGAAATAATGGATCTAAAGTTTTTAGATACCCCGTGTGATCCAGAGAAGTGTAGTTATTGTGATTTAGTTGACTTAATCTAGATGAAAGTATAGTCTTCTATATGGATCAGTAACTTTTTTTGAAAGGGTCGAGTATGATTTCAATGGCAGCTGGTGCGGCGGAACAGGGTGTTGGTCTCAAGGATTTCTTTTGGGGACCAGGAATTCAGTTTAATCACACTTTCCGGGTTGTCATTTTGGAGGAGATTGTTATTAATCCACCTCCCAAAAACCACTCTACGGCATGTTTCCAGGTTAACGTCAGAGATACTCTCCATGGAATCAGGGAGAAGGAGCTCGCTAATGTTCACGTACTGGAGAGTCCGGAACGAGCATGCTCTGTTATCCGCATGTTGATCGAGGGTAAAAAGGACGGTCAAATTCTGAATCATGTTGCAGCATCAAATCTATTTCTTGTGGGAACAAACAAGGGTCTCATGGTAATCGAAGTTTCCAGAGAATGGAGAAAATCGGGTTATGTTTGGAACATTGTTGCCTCAGAATACGAACCATGCAGAGATGTTCCACCGGGCACCAGAATTTTTTACTGAGCACTTTTGAAACAAAAAGCCGAGGATTTGTCCTCGGCTTTTTACCTATTTTCCTAGAATTGCATCAAATATCCCGGTAAACATTTCTTTTGGAAGATTACCTGATATAGCTGCTCTTATGCGGTCATCAGATATGGTAATTAAATCTCTACCTATACTTCTTCTGTACTGTTCGTTTATTGATTCCATTATAGACGTGGCGGCATCGTTGATACCCTCATCAACAACCAAAATGCTGAAAGGTGTTCCGACATTTCCACCAAGATGATCTGCCGATTTAACAACATCAGCTATGTCTTTTTCAACTTCGTCTTTATATCTTATTTCATCAAGACATACCTGGAAGGCTTCTCTATCAAGTCCTACTTCCTCTGCTATTTCAGGAAGTTTTGATAAATCTAGCCCATTGTTTGATGGGGTGATTTCATATAATTTATCTATATATCTCCAAAATCCATCGTTTCCGCCAAGTTCACCAGCACATTCTGTGGCATTTGCTTCAAAAGGTGCTTTATGATGAATAGTTTGAAGAGGTAGGTGTCTGTATATCCAGGCCAGATCATTTCCATCGTATTCTGTAACAAGTTCATTTAATGTGTTGTGCAATCCTTTACAGAATGGACACTCGGTGTCAGAGAACTCTATTAGTTTTATTCTGGCGTCAACACTTCCTTTGATCCAGTCTCCTCCAGTTACTTCTGATATCTCAATATTTATCGGGCCACCTGTATTCGGGGTGTCTTTTTTGTTTGTAAGAAGGACTGCTCCTGCAATGATAATAGCAGCGACAAGTATTGATATGGGCACTAATGATTTTTGGTTCATATTTATTTGATTAGTTTAATTGGTAGAGTATATCATATATAATATGTCCTATATGAACGACTTGATTTCTGCAGTAATTCTAGGGTTTGTACAGGGGGTTACGGAACTTTTACCAGTGTCATCATCAGGGCATTTGATTATTGTTAGGGATGTTTTAGGGATTTCTTTAGTGGATAGTTTGCTTTTTGATGTGGTGTTACATTTAGCTACCGCTTTGGCAATTATAGTTTACTTCTGGAGTGATATTGTTGAAATGTTTAAAAATCCAAAAGAAAAGATGGTAATGTGGATTGCCATTATCCTCGGCACTATTCCAGCAGTTATTTTCGGACTTTTATTCAATGATTCGATTAGGAATACAAACGTGGTGGTAATTTCTCTAATTTTAGGAAGCATTCTTTTCTTTGTGGCAGAGTATTTTGCTAAAGAAGACAAAATACTTTCCGTAAAGAGTGGAGTTGGTATTGGATTTTTCCAGGCGTTAGCACTAATACCTGGTGTTTCAAGATCGGGTGCTACTATATCAGGAGGATTACTGTTTGGAATGAAAAGGGAAGAGGCAGCAAAGTTTAGTTTTATGTTAGGCATTCCAGTAATACTAGGGGCTGGTTTCCTTGAGGTAATAAAGTCGTTTGATATTTTAGCTGGTGGTAGTCTTGATTTACCACTTATAGTTGGTGCGGTAGTATCTTTTGTTACAGCTTTCTTTGTAATCAAATATTTGCTGGAATATTTGAGGAATCATACTTTAGTTGTTTTTGGATGGTATAGAATAGCCTTGGCTATTTTGGTTCTGATTTTGTTATAGAAAGCCCGCCTTATTAGGCGGGTAGATTATCACGAAAGCGTGGCTGTGAGAAATGAGGCAAGTGCACCTCCGGCAAGGAAACCAACAATAACTTCTACAAGCTCAGAAGTTGTCATGGGCAATGTCTCCTTAATTTCTATAATATTTTTATCACACTCCTTTATCTAAAACAAGCTCTGATTAAATCCAGTATCTTCTTCCTTTTCCCAGAGACTTGTGTCTAGATTTATTTGTAAGACCTGACCCCCTTCTTTGAATTTTAAAAAGTTGTTTTTGATAGCAAAATCATAAATCTCTTTAGTAATTTTTACATCATCAATACAGTATTTTTTTATCTTTTCAACTTCTCCTCTTTTCCACCAGGCAGTAGCTTGCAATCCATGTCCTGACTTCTTTGTACCTAAAGTACCTTCTGCTATTTGATCTAACTTCATTCTCCTACCGTATGTTTTCTTTATCTCTCGGAGTATATCTAAACTTCTGTGTTTAGTAAGGTCACCTTTGTAATATTTATTGAGTAGCGGTATATCAAAGTGATCTGAATTGAAACCAATTAATATATCGGACCCTTCAATTGTTGGCCAAATATCATCTAGTTCGTCTATTGAATATGCTTTATATTCATCAGTTAGAGAATCATATAGTGCTATCACTGACAGATCTAAATCTGCTGGATTATTTGTACCAACGTCCATAAAAATATTTTGACTTTCAATATCAAAAACAACTTTACGCATATAACTTACATTCTGAAAAATGATACCAAATCATCCTCCTTCACCTCTTTTTCTTCATGAGTCGGTATATTTTTTACTTTAAGAATTTTATTTTCCACTTCATCTTCTCCAATGCATATTACAAAAGGTATGTCCTTCTTATCAGCATACTTTATCTGGTCTGAGATTTTTTTACCTGAAATATCAATACTTACCTTTATTCCGTTCTCTCTAAGGTTCTTTGTAATGGAATTAGCATAATCTCGTGCCTCTTCTGTAATTACACAAATGTGAATAATGATGTTTGATTTATAGTTTGGAAGTAAATCATGTGTTTCTAGGAAGTCTTTTAGTGTTACATCTCCCATACCAAAACCAATTGTTGGTATTTTTCTTTTACCAAATATATCTAAAAGATCATTATATCTTCCTCCTCCGAAGAGTGATCTTGAATTCTCTTCACTAGTATCAAATATTTCAAAGACTATGCCCGTGTAGTAGTCAAAGCCACGCATAAGGGTAGGGGTGAAAGATACGTTTTTTATACCTTCTTTATCCAGGGCTTCTATTAGTTTCATTAACTTAACAATCTCTCCGTGGTCATTTCCAAGAGTTTGAATTAGAACCTGATTTGATTCCAGGTTTGATATTAGTGTTTCTGTTTTACCTTTTGCATACTCTTCAATGGCTGTCTCAAAGGCTGCTGGAGAAATCTTTTCTTTCTTATCTATAACTTTTGATATTTTATGAGCTTTTTCTTTAGATATTTTTAATGAATCAAAAAGCGCCCCCAGTATTTTTCTGTTATTTATTTTTATTACAAAATCGCTATCTTTGGCACCAAATTTTTTCAATATTGAGTAAGCTACATTTATTACTTCTACATCTGCTTCAATATTGTCTACTCCAAATAAGTCTACGTTTAGCTGAAAGTGTTCACGCAGCCTACCTTTCTGTGGTTTTTCATATCTAAAAACATTTGGTACTGAATACCAACGAAGAGGGAAAGGTAATTCATTTTCTTTATGAGCCACCATCCTTGCTACTGTCGGTGTCATCTCGGGTCGAAGTGTAACACTTCTATCACCTCTGTCTTTGAAAGTATAAGTTTGTTCATTTACAATTTCTTCTCCAGTTTTGGCCGCATATAGTTCAGTTGGCTCAAGTGGGGAAGCACTATATTCTTCATATCCAAATGACTCAACTACCTTTTTCCAATTTGAAAAGATGTAGCTCAAAAGAGTCATGTCTTTTGGGTAAAAGTCTCTAACTCCTTTATATGGTGCTGTCTCCAGTTTTTTCATTTGGTCTATTCTAACAAAAAAAGACCCTCACGTGGAGGGTCCTTCTTCAATTGTTGCAAGTCTCTTGAGGTTTGCAATTAGATCAGCAAGTCTGGCTTCGTATTCAGCGAGAGTATCTTTTTTTTGTTCAATGTCTTTTTTCAGGCCATCAATCATGTCCTGGACATCGGTAATTTTGTCACAAGTCTTCCTGTATTCCTGACTCCAGTCTTCAGGGTCGTTTTCAGTGTTACCGCTGAAAACCTCCGAGGATACATCTGAGACATCTTTGTTCAGTTGATTTAGAAGTTCTCGAATCGTCTGGACACTTTTATCCTCCATGAGCAGTGTTCGAAGCACGTGTTTGGTGCTAACACACTTTGCACCTTGTTTTGTAGCATACTCTTTTGCTTTACCCATGATCTCATTAACCAAGTCGCTTGGATTGAGGGGTTCTTTGCATGCGTGTGCTTGTGCAGGCTTGATCTTCAGGAGCTGGGTCCGACACCTTTCATACGTCATGCTCAACTTCACGCAAAGTATTTGATATGCGGCACCTGTTTCAATAGCCATAATGGCTAGAAATACATGATATTCATCGACAACATCGTTGCCCATACTCCTGGCAATCTTTTCTGCTCTTTCCATGGCAGATTTCATCGTCTGGCTGAGAGGAAGTTCTTCTGTTCCGGTAGTCATTAGGCTCTCCTTAAGGGACTAGTTTCTGGTACTCATACTGCCTGGTGTCATTGCTCTTGTCAATCTAAAATGTTAAAAAGGTAAAAGAAATTGAAATTGAAAGGAATCATCATGTTAGATCATAGGATTGATGAGGCCGTTGATTTTTGCCAGAGAAGAATGAATACTGGCACTAGCTGGAGCACAAATCTTCTATGGAGGGCGCTTGTTCATTCAGGTATTGCTTCAGATATGAAAGAGGCAAGGTTGCCTATGCACCAGGAGCAAAGAGGTGAAATCATCCGCCGATTGAGAGGTGATAAAATAACTCTCTAGTATTGTGCCGGGAGAACCCCCGGCTTTTTTATTGTATAATGGTATGGTGATTTCTCAGGATAAGCTAAATGAATACCTTTCACATCCAGCTGCTTTCTGGTTCGCCTTCTTTATAGTGATTGGAATATTTGCTCTAATGACAATATTTCTTCTTTATCATTGGGAAAAGTATGGAAAGGATAGTATGAAGATAGCCCTGGCAGAACTAGTATATCTTGTTGGCGCAGCTTCATTTGTAGCTATCGCTGCTTTTTCATTAACAATGTACACGATATCATGATTAAGTTTGACAAAGATGAAAATTTAATTTTAGAGGTAAGAAGACATTGGTTTGTGTTCATTATTCCGACTGCAGTATCCCTTATTTTTGCAATTGTTCCTGTTTTTCTATTCTCTTTTCTGGAGACACTTTTGAAGTTTGAAATAACCGCTAAATATACATGGCTACTTCTTGGACTGTATGGATTGTGGCTTCTAGTTATATGGGTAGTGTATTTTATTGAATGGACTGACTACTATTTAGATGTTTGGTATGTCACTGACAAGCAGATATATGATGTTCTCCAGAATGGTTTCTTTCACAGAGAAGTTTCGATACTTAGATTTGATAACATCCAGGATATAACTGTGAATATCAGAGGAATAATACCAACAGTTTTTGATTATGGACAAATCCATGTTCAAACCGCTGGAGATACTAGCGCAGACTTTACATTAAAAGATGCAAAGCATCCTAATAAGGTGAAGGACATGTTGGCAGATCTCCATAGCAAAGCAAAGAAGGGAACTGTGCTAGAATAGTGCCACTATGAAAAAAATTTCAAATATATTTGCAAGAGAGATTCTTGACTCTAGAGGCAATCCCACCGTTGAGGTGGATTTATATTTAGAAGATGGGTCATTTGGTAGGGCTGCAGTTCCTTCCGGTGCTTCAACCGGAAAGTATGAAGCTGTTGAGTTGCGTGATGGCGGAGAAAGATATGGTGGTAAGGGGGTAATGAGGGCGGTAGAGAATGTGAACACTATACTCAAAGAAAATTTATCTGATAAATACAATCAGGAAAGCTTGGATAAGAAAATGATTGAAATTGATGGTATGGAGAATAAAGGTAGGTTGGGTGCTAATTCAATTTTGGGAGTTTCAATGGCTTTTGCTAAAGCTAGTGCTTTAAGTGAAGGAAAAAAATTGTATCAGTATTTCAATGATATATGTGGTGGTAAGAAAATTGTTATGCCAAGACCAATGATGAATATATTGAATGGAGGTAAGCATGCTGATAAGTCTGTTGATCTGCAAGAGTTTATGATTTCCCCAAAGATGGATTCTTTCAAAGAAACACTACGTGTTGGAACAGAAGTTTTTCATTCACTGAAGTCAATTTTAAAAGAAAAAGGATTTGCTACTACAGTTGGTGACGAAGGTGGTTTTGCTCCATCTCTTTCAAGAAATGAAGAGGCACTAGAGTTAATTATTGAGGCTATAGAAAAAGCAAGATATGCTCCTGGGGACGAAGTAGAGATTGCTATTGATGCAGCGGCAAGTGAGTTATATAAAGACGGTAAGTATTATCTAAGATCAGAAGATAGGATGCTTACTAGTTCTCAAATGACAGATATGTATGAATCTTGGATAGAAAAGTATCCAATTTACTCAATTGAAGATGGTTTAGCTGAAGATGATTGGCAAGGTTTTATTGAGCATACTGAGAGACTAGGTAAAAAGATACAGATCGTTGGGGACGATCTTTTTGTTACTAACATAGAAAATCTTCAAAAGGGAATTGATTCTAAAGTAGCAAACTCTATTCTTATTAAGCTAAATCAGATTGGAACAGTAACTGAGAGTGTTGAAGCTATTAAATTAGCAGATTCAGCTAACTATAGCTCTGTTGTTTCTCATAGGTCTGGTGAGACAGAGGATACAACAATTGCTGATTTTGCAGTTGGATTAGGTGCAAGACAGATAAAGACAGGATCTCTTTCAAGGTCAGATAGGGTAGCTAAATACAATCAGCTACTTAGAATCGAGGAAGAATTATGAAAAAACAGGCAGTACTAATAGTTTTAGATGGATGGGGGTATAGAGAAGACACGAAGAATAACTCTATTGCTTCTGCTAATACTCCTTTCTTTGATAAATTGTGGAATAATTTTCCACATACCACACTTGATGCATCAGGTCTTGCTGTTGGACTACCAAAGGGTCAAATGGGAAACTCTGAGGTGGGACACACTACAATTGGCGCTGGATCGATAATCCATACTGACCTTGTAAGAATCAATAAGGCAATAGAGGACGGTGTCTTATGTGAAAATAAGGCTTTGAAAAAACTTTTCAGCCATGTAAAGGAGAATAACTCAACACTACATTTGTCAGGACTCCTAAGTCCTGGTGGGGTTCATTCGCACCAGGAGCATCTGTACGCTATTCTAAAAGAAGCTAAAAGGGCTAATGTAGAAAATGTTGCTATACATGTTTTTACAGATGGAAGAGATACTCCACCACAGAGTGCCAAAGAATACTTAAAGGAACTAGAATCAGTTGTAGCTGAGTTGGGGGTTGGATTTATTGCTTCGCTTTCTGGGAGATTCTATGCTATGGATCGGGATAAGAACTGGGATAGGATAGAAAAGACGAAGGAGGCTATTTTTGAATGCAAAGGTAACATTTGCAAAGTCTCTCCTTCGGTTGAAATGGAAGAATTGTATAACCAGGGAATAAATGATGAGTATATTGAGCCAATTGTTTTTGAAAAAGATGGTAAGACCTACAGAATACAAGACAATGATGCTGTATTCTTTTTCAACTTCAGACCAGATAGAGCAAGAGAGTTAACAAAAAAGATACTGGATAATACTAAGGATAAGAATGTTTGTTTTGCTTCAATGACTAGCTATGGTCTTGAATTTACATGTGATGTAGCTTTCCCTGATACCAATATTGAACATACTTTGGCCAGAAGTATCTCTGAAGCAGGATTAGATCAGGTGCACATTGCTGAGACAGAAAAATTTGCTCATGCAACATATTTCCTAAATGGTGGTAGAGAAAAACCGTTTAAAGGAGAGACACAAATTGTTATCCCAAGTAGAAAAGATGTCAAAACTCATGATGAGGCACCAGAGATGAGGGCAGGGGAGATAGCGGACACTGCCATAACAGAAATACAAAAGGGTATTCCTTTTGTATTTATAAACTTTGCTAATCCAGATATGGTTGGACATACTGGAAATATAGAGGCAACCATAAAAGCAGTAGAAACTGTTGATAGAGAATTAGGTAGAGTTATTGATAGTCTAGAACCAGGTTCTGTTGCTTTTATTACTTCAGATCATGGAAATTCTGAAATAAATATTGATGAGAATGGTGATCCTCACACTGCCCATACCACTAATCCGGTCCCAGCAATACTAACTGAAAAGGGTGCCATCTTAAGGAATGGTGGAGGACTTTCCGATATTGCCCCGACTATTTTAGATATTTTGGGAATAGAAAAACCAAAGGAAATGACTGGAAAAAGTTTGACAGCAAGCTATTAATTCGATATTTTTTATATAGCACGGTTAACCTTTTTGTTAGGAGATTCCAAGTTGAGTATTCAGAGAATTTTTATTCATGGAGCTCCATATTCCGGGGTTGACGAGATAGCAGAAGATCTTGCAGGAAAGATCGAAGCTGAGTTCATTCATTTTGCAAAAATTTTGAAGGAGCACATAGTTACCCTAGACAGGAAAATTGCACAACGTCAGGGTACTTTGGTAAGATGCGGTGTAAGCATCCATGATGATTTTGTAGGGCCTGTCGTTCAAGGGAACATCAGAGACATGGTTTTAGGGAATCAACCTTTTGTAGTTTCTGGATATCCCAGGTTGCCAAGTCAAGTTGGAATGCTTGAAGGCTGTGATGATCTTCTTGATCAAAAGGCCCTTTTCATTGCCATTGGCGGCCTTAGAACAGGTGAGATTTTCAAGAGGGCCGGAAGAGTGCACTGTCCAACAAGAAGAGACCTAAAGGCTATTGATAGGGCCGATGATTTCAATAAAATTATTGGCTCTGTTGTCTCTGCATTTGGTAGTCACCCCAATTGGACTGCTGTCAGGTTAAACATCAAACCTGACTGGAGTCAGGAACAGGTTCTCGAAAATGTCTGTGAGCTTGCCTGTGTTCCTTCATCAGTATCATAAGCAAACCCATGCCTCCTTTAAGGAGGCATTTACTATGAAAGACATTATTTTAATAGACAAACCAAAAGGCATCACATCATTTGACTGTATTAGGATACTTCGAAAGAAGTTGGGGATCAGGAAGATGGGTCATGCTGGAACTCTTGATCCATTAGCAACAGGGCTAATGATAATTGGTATAGGTCCTGGAACCAAAAAATTAAATGAATATTTGAAGTTGGATAAAACATATGGGACCACGGTGTTGGTTGGTGTTTCTACTGATACTGGGGATATTGATGGAAAAGTCTTGAAGGAAGAGGTTTTTGATCTAGATGATAAAGGTATAAAGGAAGCTTTAGATAAATTAGTTGGAAAGAACATTCTTTCTGTACCAAAATATTCTGCTATAAAAAAGAATGGCAAACCTTTATATTATTATGCCCGTAATGATATAGATGTTGAGATACCAGAAAAGGAAATGGAGGTATATGATATCAGGGATGTTTCTTATTATAAGCCGTACATTAAATTTACAGTTGATGTCTCCAGTGGTACCTATATAAGATCTTTAGTTGAAGAATTAGGGAAGAAATTAAAAGTACCTCTGACGTTATCTGATTTAAGAAGAACTAAAATAGGAGAATTTGATATAAAAAATTCTAAAGACCACCTGTTAGGTGATCTTTAGCTTCCTAAGTATCTCTTTGGAGCAAGTCCCGAATTTATTTCATGGTGGTTCCTCTGGCAAGTACTCCCATGGAGTATCTGCACTCCGAGGACCTTATTAAAAATTTTTGATAGGAACTTCTCGGAAGAGACGTCTTATACACTAATAATTCCACTTACACATATAAAGTCAATAAAGACTTTGGTGTATAAGCTGTGTATATTTTGTGCAAAAGCCTATATTTCTGTGTATAAGGACTATACAATACTTATTCAAATAGGTGTCAACAATGTTACAATGATCTTTATATGGATAAAATAATTGAATTACTTTTAGCAAAAGGGAAGGGAATTTTGGCGGCAGATGAGAGCAATAGAACGGCCGCAAAAAGATTATCCTCTGTCTCTGTGGAAGATACCGAAGAAAACAGGAGATTGTATCGAAACCTGTTCCTTTCTACGCCAGACATAGAAAAATATATTAGTGGTGTTATTTTATACAAAGAGACATTGGGCCAGAAGGATAATAATGGGGTGTCTTTTGTGGAAGTTTTACAAAAGAAGGGGATTGTTCCTGGTATAAAGGTAGATTTAGGAGTTAAAGATTTTCCCGGACTTCCTGGGGAAAAAATAACTGAAGGACTTGATGGGCTTAGGGGTAGGGTTAAAGAGTATTATAAAAAAGGAGCAAGGTTTGCTAAGTGGCGTGCAGTTATAACAATAGGAGAAAATATTCCAACAAGAGAGTGTATTCATACAAACGCTATTATCCTTGCACTTTACTCTAAAATCTGTCAGGAAGAAGGACTTGTTCCAATTGTAGAGCCAGAAGTGCTTTTAGATGGTAAGCATAGTATAGAAAGGGCGGAAGAAGTTACAACTAATACAATCTCAGAAGTTTTCTATCAGGCAAAAAGATACAGTGTTGATAGATCAAAAATGATCTTGAAGACCAGTATGGTTCTTCCAGGAAAAGAAAGTAAGGAAGCAAGTAATGAAGAAATTGCAAAGGCTACTGTTAGAACTTTGAAAAACTCAGTTCCAGAAGAAGTTCCAGGAGTGGTGTTCCTATCTGGAGGTCAGGGTCCAAAAGAAGCAACAGAACATCTAAATGAAATTACTAAATTAGAACCATTACCTTGGGAACTTGCTTTCTCATATGCAAGAGCTCTACAGGGACCATCACTTGAGATATGGAGAGGAAAGGAGGAAAATGTTAAAGCTGCTCAGGAAAAGTTTGTTGAGAGACTGAAGGAGAGTGTTTTGGCTGATAAAGGGGAGTTATAATGACGTCCTCCCCGCACTCCCTACGGTCGTACGGGGTTTCCAACACCTCGGCCTAAAGGCCGTTAAAACAACTCCATTCATCCCCGGGCTCACAT
>JALEGR010000016.1 GCA_022763265.1 Minisyncoccota bacterium
AGGTATAAAGATCTCCAAGACTTGCATGATAAGCTTCCATTTTGCCATTTTTCAAACGTTTATGGTCCGACCGAAACGACGATTCAGGTTTTATCCTGGACATGTAAAGAGAAGCTAAGTCCTTTACCTTCTATTCCTCTTGGAAAACCCATCGCAAATGCACAGATTTATATTCTAGATACAAATTTGAACCAAATGCCCATCGGAGCAATTGGTGAACTTTATATTGGTGGTGATGGGCTTGCCAGAGGATACTTAAATAATCCTGGACTGACTGCAGAAAAGTTCATAGCGAACTCCTTCTCTGACAAACCTGGAGAAAGAATTTATAAAACAGGTGACCTAGCCAGGTATTTACCAGATGGTAATATCGAGTTCATAGGTCGTGTTGATGATCAGGTTAAGATTCGAGGATCCCGAATTGAGTTGGGAGAAATTGACTTAACTCTTTCTCAGTATAACGATGTTAAGCAAGCTGTTGTAATGGCTCGTGAGGATCAACCTGGGGATAAAAAGCTTGTTGCTTATGTTGTGCCCCAAGAGAATGTTCTCATTTCTCTTGAGCAAGATTTTCTCTTAAAATCCTCCTCTGAACAAGAGTTTGCTGTTCTTTCTGGTGATATTTTATCAGCCTTCACGGAAGCATTGCGAAATCATATTGCGAAAACTCTACCTGATTATATGGTTCCATCTTTCTTTGTTTTTTTAAACAAGATGCCTTTAATGCCTAACGGTAAGACTGATCGTAAGTCTCTACCCATGCCAAACTTATCCTCAAGATATGCAGAAGAAGAATATGTTGCTCCTTCAACAAAAATAGAACATGAACTTGTTAAGATCTGGTCTGAGGTTCTTAATATCGAGAAGATTGGTATTCATGATAACTTTTTTAAAATTGGTGGACACTCTCTTTTAGCAACGCAAGTCATCTCCCGTATTCGATCTATTTATAAAGTTGATCTGTCACTTCGTTCTTTTTTTGATCATCCAAATATTCTGACTGTAAGTCAGAATATTGAGCTTCACAAAACAAAGGATTCTATTTCGAACATTCCTCCTCTCCTTGCTCAACAAAGACCTGAGGTGCTCCCTCTTTCTTTTGCCCAGCAACGTTTATGGTTCTTACATCAGCTTTTACCAGATATAGCACTCTATAATGTCCCAGCTGTCTTGAGAGTCTCTGGCAGTTTAAACCTTCAAAATCTTGAAGATGCGTTTAATGCTCTTATTGAAAGGCATGAAATCCTGAGGACAATATTTCCTATTAAAAATGGGGAAGCATACCAGCTCATTTTACCTCAACTTAAAGTGTGCATTTCAGATTGCTTTCAAGATCTCTCCCCTCTTCTTCAAAGTCAGCAAAAAACATCTGTTGAGAAAATAACTTCAGAAGAAGCTTACCTATCATTTGATCTTTCATCTGGGCCTCTCATTCGATTGAAGCTTTTGAAACTTTCTTCTCAGGAGCATATTCTTATGATCACAATGCATCATATCATCTCAGATGGATGGTCTATGAGCATCTTCTTCAATGAACTGTCTGCTCTTTATAATGCATTTTTAACAGGTGAAGGATTAGATCTTTCTTCCCTTCCCATACAGTATGCGGACTTTGCTCTTTGGCAACGTAATTGGCTTCAGGGAGATGTTTTTGCAGCACAGTTATCATACTGGAAAAATCAGCTTTCTGATATTCCCGATCTTTTGGAACTCCCGACCGATAGACCAAGGCCAAAAGAACTTACATATAAAGGAAACTATTATAAAGTAAGCTTGTCTAAAGAGGTTAAAGACAAACTGAATCAACTATCCCAAGACCAGGAATGCTCTCTTTTTATGACCCTTCTCGCGGCCTTTCAAATACTCCTTCATCGCTATACGGAGCAAAAAAACATTGTTGTGGGATCGCCGATAGCTAACCGCCATCATAAAGAAATTGAAAATCTTATTGGTTTTTTTGTGAATACACTTGCGCTTAAGACAACTTTTGAAGCCGGAAAATCTTTTTTTGATATATTACACCAGGTTAAAGATACAACTCTAGATGCTTATCAACATCAGGACGTCTATTTTGATCAGCTTGTAGATCATCTAAATATTACGAGAGAACTTAACAAAAACCCAGTCTTTCAAGTAGAGTTTTCTCTTGATTCTTCTATAAATGAAGTGTCTTATGTTTTTTCTGGATTGACTGTGAACCCTCTAACTTCTCCATACGTTGTTTCGACTTTTGATTTGAAAGTAAGTGCATTCGAACATGAAGAGGGGATAGATCTAGAATATAGATACGCAGTAGATCTTTTTGAACAAGAGAGCATCAAGCGATTTAGCTCTCACTTTGAAGAACTTATTAAAGCTATTCTTAAGAGCCCAAATCATCTGATTCAAGACCTTCCAATACTTACAAAATCAGAAAAGCAAAAAATTCTGGTTGAATGGAATGATACGAAATTTATATATTCTGAAAACAAGACAATACATCAGTTATTTGAAGATCAGGTAGATAAGACACCCGATAATTTAGCCGTAGTATATGAGGAAAAGGAACTTACATATAAGCAACTGAATGAAAAAGCAAACCAATTAGCTCATTACCTAAGAAGTCTTGGAGTAAAGCCCGATACTTTTGTTGTGATCGCCATTGAACGATCTTTGGAAATGATCATTGGTATTTTAGGAATTCTCAAGGCAGGAGGGGCTTATGTTCCCATTGATCCTAATAACCCTCAGGAACGTTTACAATTTATGTTGGCAGACACCAATGCACCTATCATCCTAACCGACATGGAATCGATTGATAAACTTCCTACAACATTTGCACGTCTTATTTGCTTAGATGAAGAATGGGAAAAGATTAATACTTTATCTTCTTCTAATTTGCTCTCGCTTACCCACCCACACCATCTTGCTTACGTTATATATACGTCTGGTTCTACTGGCAAACCAAAGGGTGTTTTAATTGATCAAGGAAACCTTCTCCACTATATCAATCATGCTAAAGCAACTTATCCTTTGTCTCATGAAGGAGTAACCTTATTGCATTCTTCTGTTGCGTTTGATATGAGCATCACGTCTTTATTTCTTCCTCTTGTGATAGGGAATACTTTGCATATTGCTTCTGCACAGATTCAAGGTGACTCTTTAGAAGAAATTAATAATAAACTTAGTCAATTAAGCGCTATTAAACTGACTCCAACGCACTTAGGAGCCTTAAAAGAAACATTATCTACTCATGTCATGGATAATCGAGAGAGATGCTTTATCATCGGTGGAGAAAACTTATTAAAAGAGGATCTATCTCCTTGGTTAAACAACCAAGCATTTGCTTCCTCTACTCTTCTTAATGAGTATGGACCAACAGAAGCAACGGTAGGATGCTGTGTCTTTGAGATCAGTGACTTAGAAAGTAGTTTACAGGCATCAGTTC
>JALEGR010000017.1 GCA_022763265.1 Minisyncoccota bacterium
TGGAAGACGTGAAGATGACTGTGAAAATATTGAATTAAGCCAAATATGACAACAATGAGTAGAGCCGTACCACCAATAGTTAGCGAACTAAATCCGGTCAGACCCTGCATTATGATAGGAAGAACAGCAATGAATCCGAGGAAGACAGCTCCAACAAGAGTAACTCTAGTTAGGATCTTTGAAATGTAATCTGAAGTAGATTGTCCAGGTCTTACACCCGGCACAAAGGCTCCTGACCTCTGCAGGTTTTTAGAGATTTGTTCTGGGTCAAAAGTGACTGCTGTATAGAAGTAGGTGAATAGAAATACTAGGATAAAGTAAGCAATACCATAAATCCAGAGATTATTTAGTACATTATCACTAAATGAAACTAGAAAGTTCTGAAAGCCCGAACCACCAACATTAGCACTAGCTAAAATGTTAACAATAACCTGTGGGAAAAGAAGAATAGATAGAGCAAAGATAATAGGAATAACTCCAGCCTGGTTTATTCTAAGCGGTAGATATGTGGAGGTTCCACCATACATCTTTTGTCCCCTGACTCTCTTTGCATAAGTAACTGGAATAGGTCTTTCTGCCTCTGTTATTAGAACAACACCCAAAATAATGACAAAGGCCACAAAAAGAAAAGCGATGTAGAGTGGGATCTGTGAAGGTTCGAATGTGAAAATCATTTGAGATACAACACCTGGCAAAGCAGCCACAATACCAGCAAAGATAATGATTGAAACACCATTACCAATACCAAACTCTGTCATAAGTTCTCCAATCCACATTACAAGCATTGATCCTGCTGTAACCACCAAAACGTTTGTAATTGTATCGAAAGTACTTATATCACCAATAATTCCTTGCCTTTCAAGAAGAACCAAGAAGCTGAAGCCCTGGATAACAGCAAGAGGAACAGTAATTAATCTTGAGTACTGCATGAACTTTCTTCTTCCAGCCTCTCCTTCTTCTTGATACATCTCCTTTATTCTAGGAAAAACAATTGTTAGAAGCTGCATAATGATTGAGGCAGTGATATATGGCCCTACTCCAAGCATCACAATAGAAAGGTTAGAAAGACCTCCTCCAGAAAATACGTTTAGAAGTCCAAAGAATTGACTACCTGATAAGAATGATTCTAGTGCTATCTGATCTACACCAGGAACAGGAACAGACGCAAGAAGTCTGAAAACTGCTAGTCCGGCTAGGATAAATAGAATCTTCTTTCGAAGTCCCTTGTCCTTAAGAAGTATTGAAATTTTTTCTCTTATTGAATCCATTAGTTTATTTTACACTACCCCCAGCCTTTTCAATTTTCTCTTTAGCCTCTTTCGAAACCAAAAGACCGGCAACCTTAAGTTCCTTAGAAATTTCTCCTTTTCCTAGAATCTTTATCTTAGGAAAGAATTTTCCTTCTTTTCTAATAAGACCCTCTTTTAGCAATGTCTTGTTGTTAACCAAAGCTCCTTTTTTGAATACCTTTTCTAGAGTCTCCACATTAATAACTGTAGCTTTCTTTGAGACTGGAGTATTTATATTAACTCCACGTCCTCGAAGCTTGGGAAGTTTTTTTATCTGATCCCTAATATCAGGCCTAATTCCATGGCCACCGTGCTGCTTCTGTCCCTTGTGTCCTCTTCCAGAAGTTTTACCACGAGATCCTCCTCTTCCGACCCTCTTTTTATTTTTTCTCTTAATTTGTATTGAGTGACTTTGCATATTATTTTCTCTTTACTGTACCAGGAAGCTTTCTTAGTGCTTCAATTGTAGCAAAAGCATTATTCATCTTGTTTTTGCTTCGAGTAAACAACTTTCCACCTACTTCTTTAATTCCTGCAAGCTCCAGAACAGTTCTAACAGATGAACCCGCAATAATTCCTTTACCTGGGGCAGGCATTAGAAGAACTTGTGAGCTAGTATATTTGGCACTAGTCTCATGGGGAATTGAACCAGTATCTGTAGTTTTTACAGTAATCATCTTTTTCTTAGCATCACGAAGTGCTTTATCAATGGCAAGAGAAGTATCTCCAGCCTTTCCGATACCAACACCAACAGACCCTTTCTTGTCTCCAGCAACTAGAGAAACAGAGAATGAAAATCTTCTACCTCCACGTACAACACGAGTAACTCTTCGGATACTAATGATCTTCTGATCAAACTCTGGCTTAGTACGAGTGCCGCGCTTAAACCTTCTTGCTTTTCGTGGGTTCTTTTTCTTTTCTGTTGTTTGATTTTTATCTGTCATATTAAAATTTTATTCCAGCTTCTCTAGCTCCATCTGCTAATGCCTTAACTTGTCCTGTAAATATAAATCCTCCTCTGTCAAAAACCACCGCATCTACCTTCTTTTCTTTCAAAGACTTAGCTAAATCCTTTCCTAGCTGTGCTGCTTTTTCTGTTGGAGTTCCTTTCTCCAGGCTCTTACTCGAAAGTGAAACTAGAGTAGTACCCCTAGAGTCATCAATAGCTTGAGCATTTATATACTTGTTTGACTTGAAGATAGCCAGTCTAGGTTTTTTTGCTGTACCAGAAATAGTTGATCTTATCCTAGATCTTCTCCTGTCTCTTTGTTCTTTTTTTGATTTCCTAATCATACTTATACAGCTTTCTTACCCTGCTTCCTTCTAATGACCTCATCAATGTATCTAATTCCCTTACCCTTGTATGGTTCAGGTTTCTTCATGGCTCTGATCTTAGCAGCATACTGACCAACTAATTCCTTGTCCATACCGACAATAGTAATTTCATTCTTTAGAGATGTAACCTTTAGTCCTTCTGGAATAGCAACTATAACCGGATGTGAGAAACCAAGAGCCATCTTTAGATCTGTTCCTTCAACGTCTGCCTTAAATCCAACACCTTCAACAATTAATTTCTTTTCATACTCTTTATTAACACCATCAATCATATTCTTTATATGAGATGCATAAGTACCAACTAGAGCTTTAGTGAAAAGATTTTTCCTCTTAGGTTTCAAGGCAACACCCTCTGGAGTAACCTCAATTGAGATATCATCTTTGAACATCCTTGAAAGAGTTCCAAGAGATCCCTTAACAGTTAAGTTACCGTCTGAGATACTGACTTCAGTTCCTTGTGGTATTGTTATTGGTTTTTTTGAAAGACGTGACATATTACCAAACTTCTAAAATTACCTCTCCACCAACATTGGCCTTCTTGGCATCCAGATCAGTCATTACCCCAAGTGGTGTTGTTAATATTAATCTTCCTCTTCCGTGTTTTACTGGTCTCAACTCTTTCGCTCCTGAGTACCTTCTCTGTGAATATTTTGAAACCCTTCTAAGGCCCTCAATTTTATTATCAATAAGCTCTACCTTAATACTCCTCCTTACATCCTTTCCTTTGGTAGATACTGTTTTTAGATAACCTTCTTTTTGTAGAGTATTACAAATTTCTTCTTTTATCTTTGAATATGGAAAAACAACAGAGTCGCCTCCGACGGCCCCAGTATTCTTTATTCTTATAATCATGTCTGATATTGGATCTGTCATATTACTCTAGGCAGTATCGATTAATCGACTTACCAAGATGCTTTTTTTACACCTGGAATCTTACCTTCATTAGCTAATTTTCTAAACTCAATTCTATTCATTCCAAAATCTCGCATATATCCACGAGATCTTCCACTGACAAAACAACGGTTCTTCAACCTTGATGGTGATGAATTTAGAGGAAGTTCCTGAAGAGCTGCATAATCGCCTTTGGCTTTTAGTTCTGCTCTCTTTTTGGCATACTTTGCCACCATTTTCTCCCTCTTCCTGTCTCTTGCAATACTTGATTTCTTTGCCATGTGAAATAAAAAGACGCAATAAATGCGTAGGGCATATACTACACAAAAGGGTTTTTGGTGTCAAATGACTAATTGTCCTATTGAAAAGCACCTATTATTAATAGGTGCTTAAAAGATCAGCTTACAGGAACTACTTCCATATCAGCCTTCTCGAGATCAATAGTACCAGTGACCCTGATACCTTGCCGCTCGAGCCACACAGCTTGAAGATGATTGATATAACCAAGTTCCCTTAGATAAGTAAGTCGTGTCACAACGGGCTCATCAAGAAAGGGAATGCCCTCAAGAATTTCAAGATCATAGAGTAATACGTGGTCAAAACGTCTACCGCTTGCCCCAAAGCAATTATCTTGAAATTCGTTCCTTGGAGTAAGTTTAATACTGCCATGATTTCTGGGTGCAATTGACATACCATGCTCCTTGTAAAAGTTTTTCTAAGTAGATACTACTCAAGAATACTTATATTGCAAGTTGCCCACACTAGCAAAAGATGTTATTATATGTGTAGAAATCTAGAGGTTACAAAGAGTTCTGGTCCCAGCAATAAATTCAGGGTCCAGACCACCTCAAGAAACCCCTGTGGTCCTAGTGGGATGCAGGGGTTTACTTTTATTAAGTGGAATGATAAAAATTACAAAGGACTGCTCATTCAAGGAAGGATATCTGTCATGAGTGAAGCACTTAGTACAAAAACCCGAGCACCAAGACCAGGTAGAAAGTATTTTGATGTAGCAGAAGAAAATCGTTCTCTTCCCTATATCTCAAGAATTGTTGCTGATTTGATGCGGTACTATCAAAGAGTTGTGGAGGTAAGGAGAAGGATAGAAAACCTTAATCCTTATGAAAGCTCTGAGCAACTCGAAGCAAAATATGAAACAGCAATGACAGAGCTTGGTGACCTTGTAGACGAACTACACCAGACAGGTGTTGAACTCGCAGACTTTGAAAAGGGTCTTGTCAACTTCCCAGCTATATTTAAGGGAAAAGAGATATACCTGTGCTGGCAATATGGTGAAGAAACAGTTATGGCCTGGCACGAAATAAAAGCTGGGTTCAGCGGTCGCCAAGACATATCCTTATTAGGTTGAGACCAAAAGAGCACCTCCCGGTGCTCTTTTTCCTATTCCTCCTTTTTGAAAGGGAAACCTAGATGCTCAAACAGAGCCCTGGTCTTTTCCTTATCCCCTGTACCTGTAACTATAGTAATTGCCATTCCAAAGACATCTTTAACATCTTCATCTGAGGTTTCTGGAAAAATTGTATGTTCTTTCACACCAAGAGTATAGTTTCCCATCTCATCAATAGCATCGGGTGAAATTCCTCTAAAGTCCTTTGTTCTAGGAAGTGCAATGTGAATTAATTTATCAAGAAATGATTCCATTCTTTTACCACGAAGTGTTACTTGGTAACCAATAACCTCACCCTCTCTTAGCTTAAATGTAGCAATAGACTTCTTTGCCTTAGTACCAACTGGCTTTTGTCCAGTGATTTTCATTAGCCTTTCTTCAATAAGTGCCCTCTTTTTCTTGTCAGATACTGATCCAATGCCAACAGAAACAATAACCTTCTCAATCTTTGGTGTCTGCATAACATTAGAGAAGTTGAACTTACTCTTTAGGGCTTCGAAGCTATTCTTTTTTCTTACATCAAACATTTCCATATTATTTACTCTTTACTACGTTAGATACGTCAACTGGCATAGCCACCTCAATAATCTGACCCTTTTCACCTTGCCTTCTTGACTTTCTATGTACTTTTCTCTTATTCAAATCAGCAACAACCACCTTATTCTCCTTTGGAATAGCCCTTGTTACTTTTCCGGTCTTTCCTTTATCAGTACCCGTAATTATTTTAACTGTATCTCCTTTTTTTATTTTCATAATATTTCTGGTGCACGTGATGCAATTGTCTGATATCCCATATCTACTAGCTCTCTTGGAATAGGTCCAAATATGCGTCCGGCAATTGGCTCTTTCCCTTTCTTTTCAACAATAACAACTGCATTATCATCAAACCTTACATAAGAACCATCTTTTCTCCTAAATGCCTTTGTTTGCCTAACAACAACAGCATGCAAAACGTCTTTCTTCTTAACAGCTTTTCTTGGTTCAGCTTTTTGAACAGAAACAGCTACTAGCTCTCCGATTTGAGCCCACCTCTTCTTTGAAGAACCAAGCACTTTGAAAACCCTAGCAATCTTTGCCCCCGAGTTATCTGTTACATTTACAATTGTTTGTGGCTGAATCATATTTTATGAAATTACAGTGAAATGCTTACCCTTTGAAATTGGAGCACATTCTCCAATAACAGCCTTATCTCCAATCTTTTTAGTATTACCAGCGTCATGAACCTTGTACTTCTTTTTTAGGTTCATATACTTCTGATACTTAGCATGCTTGGTATACCTTGAAACCTCGACAACAATAGTGTCTTTCATCTTATCTGATACAACTGTTCCTTTAAGTGTTTTCATATTATTTTGCATTTAGTACAGTCAGAATTCTAGCAATATCTCTCTTTGTTGTTTTAGCCTCCTTCATGTTCTTTAGCTTACTTCCCGCTACACCAAATCTAAATTCACGAAGAGACTTTCTCTTGGCAACAAGATCTTTTAGCAGTTCTTTTTCTGTTTTTTTGAGAATATCTTTCATATTAGATTCTTTCTACGAACTTAGTTTTTACAGGAAGCTTTGTACCAGCCTTTCTAAGCCCCTCTCTAGCATCAGCCTCTGGAATTCCATCAATCTCAAAGAGGACTCTGCCAGGCTTTACAGGAACAACATAACCTTGAAGATCACCTTTTCCTTTTCCAAGCTTTACTTGAGCTGGCTTTTTTGTAAATGGCATGTCAGGAAAGATTCTAATCCAAACCTTACCTGTTTTTCCAGCAGCACGAGAAAGAACCTTCCTTGAAGCTTCAATCTGATTAGTAGTAATCCTTCCAGGCTGTAGGGCCTTTATACCATATGATCCAAAAGAGACCTTAGCACCACGAGAAGCCACACCTACCTTGTCTGGATGCTCTCGTAGGGTTTGCCACTTTCTATGCTTAACTTTTCTTGGGAATAAGGCCATAATATTATTTATCAAAAACTTCTCCCTTATAAATCCAGACCTTTACGCCTAAAGTGTCGTACGGAAGTCTAGCTTCCTCATGTGCATAATCAACATCTGCCCTAAAAGTTTGAAGCGGGATTCGACCCATCTTCATCTTTTCTCTTCTTGCCATATCAGCACCGTTCAATCTTCCGGCAAGCTCAATCTTTACACCTGAGACATCTCTATTTGCCATAACCTTCTCCACGGTCTGCTTCATTATTCTTCTGAAAGGCATTCTCTTCTCTAACTGTTCAGCAATCATCTGAGCAACAATTGTAGCATTTGACTCAGGTGATTTGATATCTTCAATATCAATCTTCACTTCCTCATGTGCTTCAAGATTATGCTTTTTCATGAACTTCAAAACATCCTCCCTTAACTTATTACTACCTTCACCTTGCCTTCCAATAATCATTCCTGGTCTTGAGGTTTTGATTATAATTCGAAGAATCTTTTCAGACCTTTCCATTTCAACAGAAGCAAGGTAGTTGCCTCTAAGTTTTTCAGTCAAAAAGTTTCTAAGAAGAACGTCCCCTTTTAGATACTCCTGATATTTTCCGCGCGGAGCAAACCAACGAGATTTCCAATCTCTAATAATTCCTAGTCTTTGTGAATATGGGTGTACTACATGTGTCATATTATTTCTCAGATAATTCAAGATCAATGTGGCTTGTTCTTTTTCTTATAGAAAATGCTGCACCTCGTGCTCTTGCCCTTCTTCTGTATAAAATTGGCCCCTCGTCTACAGTAATTTTACTAATATATAAATTTTCTTCTTTTATTCCTCGATCTTTAGCATTTGAAATAGCTGAATTTAAAAGTGTGAGAATTGGTCCTGCAGCTCTTTTATCAACAAATCTCAAAATCTCCAAAGCATTTGAAACCTTCTTTCCACGAATAGCATCAACGACTAACCTAACCTTTCTAGGTGATTGCCTATATGTAGAAAGCTTTGCTCTTGCTGTATTCTTTTTTTCTGTTGCCGTAGTCATTATTATTTAGATTCCTCAGCTCCCTTAGCAGCTTTAGCTGCTGCAATTTCAGCTTCTTTTGCTTTAGCTTCGAGTTCCTTCTGCATCTTACCTCCGTGTCTGTGGAACTTCCTTGTTGGAGAGAATTCCCCCAACCTGTGACCAACCATATCCTCAGTAATTAGGACCTCTACATGCTCTCTTCCATTATGAACACCAAATGTAAAACCAACCATTTCAGGTGATATTTGGCTGTCTCGTGCCCATGTTTTTACAACCCCGGCTTGCTGCGGGTTCTTTCCTTCGATCTTCTTCAGAAGACGATCGTATACATATGGTCCTTTTTTGAGCGATCTGGTCATATAAAAAACGCACTTTTATGCGTACGCATTATACTAGCAGATGAAAAGCCAGAGTCAAGTACTAATTGGTTGAGCCGATTATGTAGTATGTGCCAACTTGAGAAAGACCTAATTTCAAGCTCTCGGTAGAGAATAATATGGCATATCCTCTATCTGAAGTATATTCTCCACAAATAGCCGGAGTATCACATGGTGCATAGTAGTAAATATGATCTGTGTCTGGCCTTGGAATAGCCTCATAGTACCCGGCTGTAACTAAAGGTTCTAGTATATTGACGTAATCTGTTGCACCAACCGCAGAACCTTGTGGATACTCATTATTGGCAGTTCTGTATAAGGCTAAAGTTTTGGTTATCTGATTAACTTCTGAGACAAGCTTAGCATCTCTTGCCCTAGCACGAGAATCAACAAGTCCAGTAAGTATAATGGAGGCGATAACACCAATTATACTGACGACAACTAGAAGCTCTATAATTGTAAATCCTTTATTTTTCATATTACTCATTCAAAAGTGCCTGCCTTAAACTATCAGGTAGAGTATTTAACTCTTCTTGGGTTAGGACATCAGCAAGTCTAGCGTTCTCAGTTGACTTACTTAGATTGAGAAGATTCCATAGTATAATGACACTAACTGCAAAGAATACTAGAGCGATAATGAGAAGAACCGTATTTGCTTTAGCATCGGTATTGATTCCAGGTAAATACCTAACCAACTTAGTTGGCCAAGATTTCTTTTTGACCACGGCTTTTACCTGCTCAATATCTGGTCCCTCATCAAATTGTACGTACTGTCCCATGAGTACAATTGTATCAAAGAAAAAGAACCTCTGGTGAGGTCCTTTGGGGATTAGAGCATGGAGGCCAGTTTTCTGATCGCCTTGAATTTGAGCTCAGACATACTTGGGGCATCTTGCACAACCCACTTAACCTTATCGATATTTTCAGCGCTTTCAAGAATTTTCGACAGTACCATATATTTTCCGAGGGAACCTGCGGGAAATTTAAGGTATACAACCACAAGATCTTTTGTATCTACAACCTCTTGGATAATTATTTGGGAAATCGCGTACTCAACAGTAGACCCTTGTTTAGCCTGGGCCCATGCCTTAAACTGTGTATCCAAATCTGCATCTGAGTGAAGCACGATATGTACAAGTAGAGAATTCTTCCGATAGTTATCAGTACTTTTGTGATACTCATCCCAAAGGTCTTCGACACTCAGATCATCCAAGCCTTGAAGTCGTTCAATATCCACACTAATTCCAAAAGCATGAATGATTTGATCTTCCGGTACTCCTATTTTGTCCGAAAGTTTCCAGCAATCAGCTAGGTTCCTAACTTCCATCTTATGTTCCTTTCAAAATGGTCGTTCTGAGGATATATAAACACAGATCAACCAAAAACAAAAGACCCCCTTCGGGGTCTTTTATTATCTCTTCTTACCAACTTTTCTTCTTGAAACAATAAGTTTATTAGAATATTTCTTAGGAGTTCTAGTCTTTTCACCTTTTCCAGCAGATTTACCCCACGGAGTTTTAATTCTCTTTCTTCTTCCTCTTGATCTTGCTTCTCCTCCTCCTTGTGGGTGATCAACTGGGTTCATAGCAACACCACGAACCGTTGGTCTGATTCCTCTCCATCTGTTTCTTCCAGCCTTTCCAGACTTTTCTAGTCTCTTTTCTTCATTTGAAACCTCTCCAATTGAAGCCCAAGCATCTTCAGGAACTTTTCTTACCTCAGATGATGGCATTTTTAGGTCAACATATCCTCCATCACGAGCCAGGATTTCAGCATATGTACCTGCAGATCTAACTAATTTAGCTCCAGAGTTAACTTTAATTTCAATATTGTATACAAAACTACCAAGTGGAATGTTTTTAAGGACCGCTCTATTTCCAGCCTTTATTGGAGCGTTCTCTGAAACAATACCTTCTGTTCCAACTACCATTCCCTTTGGAACTAGAATGTATCGCTTTTCTCCGTCAGCGTAGTTAACAAGTCCAATAAATCCAGTTCTAAACGGATCATATTCAACTGAAACTAGCTTAAATGGAACATCTTTTTTATCAAATTTAAAATCAATATCTCTAAATCTCCTCTTATGTCCTCCACCCTGATGTCTTGTAGTTATTCTTCCATATGAGTTTCTACCCGCCTTTTTTCCTCTTCCTCTGGTAAGACTCTTGTGAGGATTATTAGCACTTACAAGCCCACGGTAGCTGATCGCAACCTTTCCACGCTGTCCTGGTGTTGTTGGTTTAAATCTTTTCATATTATATTAATTCAATAGTGTCTCCTTCTTTTAGGTAAACATAGGCTTTCTTTCCTCCACTCTTTACACCCTTTCTACCCCTGATAAAAACTCTCTTTGCTGGAATTTGTGCAATATTTACTTTTATTGGAGTAACGTTATAAATATGAGCAATAGCTTTAGAAATATCGTTCTTTGTAGAATCCTTAGATACCTCAAAAGTATAAACATTACCTCCTGTTCTAAATGAAGCTTTCTCAGTTACCCTTGGCCTAATCAGAACATTCTCCAGATTTCTTGGTAGGGTAACTTTCTTTTCTTTTTTTTCTTTTACAGTCTCCATATTATTTTTCTATCTTCTCTACTGCAGATTTAGGGTCAACAATTAAAACATACTTATATTTCATTAGATCAGTTACGTTTAGATTTCTGGCCTCACAAGCTTCAATATTTCCAAAGTTACTAAAACTTTTTCTAAAATTACTATCATTATCTGGCATTACTACAAGAAGAGCATTTTTCCTCTTAGCTGAGATGCCGTCATAACCCTTGACCTTAGCAAGTGCAGATAGAATAGTCTTAGCCTCTTTGGTCTGTGGTTTTTCAAATGTAAATCCTTCTACAAATAGAATCTCGTTCTCTGATAGCTTCCTCGAAAGTACGCTATATAGCGCTTTAGCTTTCATTTTTTTATTAATCTTCTTTGTGAAGTTTCTATCCTTTGTTGGACCAAAAGTGGCTCCTCCACCAACCCATATTGGTGACCTTGTTGAACCATGTCTTGCCCTACCAGTTCCTTTCTGTCTCCAAGGCTTTTTACCACCTCCTCTAACCTCACTCCTGTCTTTGGCATGGGCAATAGCGATTCTCCTATTTGCATCTTGTGATACTAGAACCTGTTGTACCAGAGCTGGATTCCAAGAAATACCAAAAACACTCTCAGGTAATGTTACCTTTCCAGACTCCTTTCCCTTTTTGTCATATACTACAGACTCCATACTATCCCCTTATTTCAACTAATGTTCCTTTTCTTCCAGGAACAGCTCCTTTTATATATATCTTCCCATCTTCAATCTTTACTACTTTCAGATTCTTGACACTAACATTTACGCCACCCATTCGTCCAGGCATTCTCATACCTTTCATAACCCTTTGAACTCCTCCAATTCCAATTGAACCTGGTTCTCTTTCTGAGTGCTTCTGTCCGTGTGATCTCCTTCCTCCAGCGAATCCGTGTCTTTTTACAACACCCTGGAAACCTTTACCCTTAGATACTGCGGTTACTTTTACAAGATCTCCCTCAGAAAACACAGCTAGATCAATAGAGTCTCCCTTCTTTCCTTCAAATGTACCCCTATTTTCCTTTATAAATCTAAAGTTTCCAAGATTCTTCTGAGCCTTATTTACATTCTTTTCCCTCTTTTCTCCAGCACCAATAACTACTGCCTCATACCCATCAGACTCTTTGCTCTTTGTAGCTACAACAGTATTTGGAGTAGCAGAAATAACAGTTACAGGATGAGCGTCTCCTTTCTCATCAAATACTTGTGACATGTATTCTTTTGTACCAAGAATGTATTTCATTACGAATGCTTATACTATCGCAAACAGGCAAAATTGCAAGAAATCTCCGCCAAAGGCGGAGATTCTTGAATTTACATTAGTTTGACGTCAATTTTCACTCCAGATGGTAGTGATAGATTAGTTAGTGACTCAATAATCTTTTGATTAGGGTTTAGAATATCAATTAATCGCTTGTGCATCCTCATTTCAAACTGTTCTCGCGCATCTTTATGCACAAATGTAGAACGATTAACTGTATATTTCTTTTTTTCTGTTGGAAGTGGAATAGGACCAACCACCTCTGCGTCATATCGAAGAGCAGTGTCAATAATTTGTTTTACTGACGCATCAAGTACCTTAGACTCATATGCTTCTACTCTGATTCGAAGCTTCTGAGCTACTTCTTCTTGTTTTTTGCTCTTAGTTTTTGGCATTTTAGGCAACGATCTTTGTTACAACTCCAGCACCAACAGTTTTTCCTCCTTCTCTGACAGCAAATCTTTGCTGTTCTTCAAGAGCAACTGGTGATGTTAATTTTACCTTGAATGTAATCGTGTCTCCAGGCATAACCATTTCAGTTCCTTCTGGAAGAGTAACGTCTCCAGTTACGTCAGTTGTTCTAACATAGAACTGAGGCTTGTAGCCTGTGAAAAATGGAGTATGTCTTCCACCTTCTTCTTTCTTTAGAACATAAACTTCTGCTTCAAATTCAGTGTGTGGTGTAACTGATCCTGCAGCGGAAAGAACCTGACCTCTGTGAATGTCCTCTTTCTTTAGTCCTCGAAGCAAGATTCCAGCATTGTCTCCAGCCTGCCCTGATTCAAGTGACTTATTGAACATTTCAATACCTGTAACTGTTGATTTTGTTGTGTCTTTGATACCAACAATTTCAATCTCTTCTCCAACTTTTACTTCTCCTCTCTCAATTCTTCCAGTACATACAGTTCCCCTTCCTTCAATTGAGAAAATATCTTCTACGGGCATAAGGAATGGCTTGTCTGTCTCTCTAACTGGTGCTGGAATATATGAATCAAGATGATCAGCTAGTTCTACAATTTTCTGGCCCCATTCATCATCCGGTGTTCCTTCAAGAGCTTTTAGGGCTGAACCCCTGATAACTGGAGCATTATCTCCGTCAAACTCATATTTGTTTAGAAGCTCTTTAACCTCTTCTTCAACAAGGTCAATTAGATCTGCATCCTCAACCATGTCACACTTGTTTAGGAAAACAATAATCTTTGGAACTCCAACCTGCTTTGCAAGCAAGATGTGCTCTCTTGTCTGTGGCATAACTCCGTCAGTTGCAGCAACAACAAGGACTGCACCGTCCATCTGAGCTGCACCAGTGATCATGTTCTTGATGTAGTCGGCGTGACCTGGAGCATCAATATGAGCATAGTGCCTATTAGGTGTTTCGTACTCTGAGTGAGAAAGGGCAATTGTAATTCCTCTTGCCTTTTCCTCAGGTGCGTTATCAATTTGTGAGACATCCTTCTCACTAGCTCCATATCCATCACCCTTTGCATGTAGAGTATGTAGGATAGCAGCAGTAAGAGTAGTCTTTCCATGGTCAACGTGACCAATGGTACCAACGTTTACGTGTGGCTTTGATCTATCAAATGTATCTGCCATGTTATTAATTATAATTTAGTAATAATACCTTCCTAGATTATGAGAGTTTGGTGCGCGAAAACATTTACCAAACCCTTACAACCTTCTATTTTTGTAA
>JALEGR010000018.1 GCA_022763265.1 Minisyncoccota bacterium
CCTTCCAGAAGTAATAGATTCAATCATTTCTTTAAATAACAGGTCTGTCTTTTTGCTATCAGGATCAAGCCAGCCTCGTGCCCAGATAGCTGAGTTGTAAAATATGTCCTGGAACGGATCATTTGATTTTTCTTTTAGCAAATCATTCCTAACCGGAGGCAACTCTGTAATTAGAGAAACCTCTGTCATTACATCTTTACTTGTTAGAAGAGAGGCTACCCTAAGTGCCCCACCCCTGTCATCAGAAAGTTTTGGGATAGCTAAAGCAGTTAATTTACCGAAAGTAATGATTTCATTCCCGCCCTTTGACTGTGGCAGTACTGCCACATCAAAATTTAGATTTGGATTCTTTGCATTAATATCTCTAATTTCTGAAGCAAATCCAAAGTAGACTGACAGATTCCCTGCAACAAAGAAATCTTGTGAGTCGGGAAGAGATCTGTTCCATGTATAGAATTTCTTAACAGGATCAGAGAATTCTGTGTAATATTTTATGGCAGCCTCTGCTGGTGTAATTGATTGATTAAACTTTTCTGCCAAAACACTCCTTACCTTGCTACCATCTCTTTCTGTTATCGGACTACCGGCCTGCATTATAATTGCAGAAATTATTTCCTTAGCATTACTTACATTTTGATATTCACCAAATGGTATAGAAGCTCTTTGGACATTCAGGGCCTCATCTTTTATAACAAAAGCATCTGTTAGACTGAAGAACTCAGACCAGTTTTTTGGTGGAGTAGATAGACCAGCATTAGAGAAATGTGTCCTATTCCAATACATAACAAGTGGATCAACTATAAAAGGCAGCCCCAGAACTCCACTATCTGAAAGGAATAATTCTCCTTCACGTATAAACGTATCTCTGAAATCTCTTTCTGAGTAAGCATCATATGGAATAGACGCCAACTTATCCCTGTGCTTAACCAACAAATCCTGATTAATGAATACCAAGTCTGGAGCTTCACCACTAGCCAAAGCATTTATAAAATCATTATCAAAGCTACCTTCATTTATTTCGACATACTCAATATTTATAGTCTCGTCATCCAAAATACCAGCAACATCTTCAATCTGGGTAAATTGATTAGTAGTTACAGTACCCCAAACAGTAATATTTGAAACAGGACCAGAAGACCCCCCTCTAAATAGAGCAAAAAGAATAACACCAATAACAATAAAAGCAGCAAATATGCCTGTTAGGATTAACTGAAATGGCGTCATGTCTTTCATACTTTTTTCAAAATTATCCCCCAATGATGGTCTCCTGCTTCTATTTCAGACACCTTCTCGAACCCACTAAAAACAGTCAAGGCTTTCTCTTTAGAAAAGATACTTTCTTTTCTTGGACCTAACCCCCCAAATGAATCTGACCAGTCAATCAAAACCACTTTACCGTTTGGTTTAGTAATTCTACCAATTTCTTTAGCCAATGACTCTGGCTTTTCCACCTGAAAAAGAATATTGGGGGCTATAGACATATCGACGGAATTATCCTTTAGACCTGTACCGCCATCTTCATCCACATCACCCCATAGAATGTCTATGTTCATTATTCCTCTTTCATCTGCTGCCTTCTTTAATCTTTCAAGCAAATCCTTCTGAATATCAATGGCATATACTTTTCCAGAAGACCCAGTAGCTTCTGCCAGAGGCAAACTGTACTCTCCGCTACCTGATCCAATATCAGCTATCTTCATTCCTGGAATAATAGAAAGTGAATCAATAATTCTTTTTGGATTCGAAAACATATGTGTATATATTATATAACAACAAATAAAAAACCTCGAGCAAATATGCCGAGGTCATTATTCAGACAGCCGCAAGTTCTTTGGCATATCTTTCTTTGATATGGTCTAAAATCTGTTGTGGAAGATCCTCAGGAACTTCGATAATTTTTCGAAGCTTCACAAATGCAACCTGGGAAAGTTGATATGCCACCTGTTCAAGGTATTCGAAAACTCGAGAATTTTCTTCTTTTACACATACGAGAAACTCCCGAAATCTGACCTTATCAAATTGAGCAACAATTTCATCGACCATTAGGTCGAGGATCTGTTTATCCATTACATGTCTCCCTTAGTATTGTCTCTGTTCTAGATAGAAGACTAATCTTTACAAAGATACATGTCAACAACCTACTATATGAAAAAACTCCCAGCTGTATTGCCAGGAGTCAACAGATTTTCAGTAACTTATTTTTGTTAGCTTTCCAGTTTGCCTGTTAAAAATTGCACTAACAACAATCCTTGGTGTCTGTTTAGCACGATCAAACCCGCATATATGAACCTGCACACAATCTTGGCTCTTTCCTATCATGGAAATTGACGTGGTGATACGATGACAATTCTTTAGACCACAAAGACTGTCCATAACCATACCTCCAACAGTACCGGCCCCGTACTCCCCTACCTTTTTTCAAGGATTGGGCAGGGATAAGAAAGTAAAGAATGAGATCGACACCCACAAGAGAGTCTTAGAGCTCCTGAAGCAAAACTAAGGGCCTTTTCGATTGCACGGTTAGTTGGATACTCTTGATCCAACACTTTCTGAACACCCTTTGACATTGTAAGGCTAAAACGCTTCATCGTGATTCTCCTTTAAGGAATTGGCTCACTACGGCCGTCTAAAGAACAGGATGACCCTATGTCATCCATTCAAAAGAAAATTATCACGAAATAATATATTTTACAAATACTACAGACAAATGAGAGCAACCAAGGCATCACCTGATCGGAGCTTCATTACTCTTACGCCCTGAGTTTGTCTTCCAAGAGATGGAATTTCTTTAGTCTCTACCCTGATAACCTGACTCTTCTTTGACATAGTCACTAACTCTTCCTGGTTAGTTAGAACTCTAGCTCCGATAATGTCACCGGTCTTTGGACCAATCTTAGCAGTCTTTATTCCACTTCCACCTCTGTTTTGCACCTTATACTCATCAATTGGAGTGGCTTTGCCATATCCATTTTCTGTCATTACAAGCAGTCTTGCAGTTTTGGCAAACTCTTTCGGAACAATACCAGAGCTGACAACTGAATCTTCTTTTGAAATCTTTATACCCCTGACTCCTGCAGCAGATCTACCCATTTCTCTAACATCTCCTGCATCAAATCTTATTGATTGACCTTTCTTTGTAACAATAACGGCAGTATCATCTTTTTCTGCAAATTGTGCAGAAACCAGAGTATCGTCATTTGCAAGCTTGATAGCAATAATTCCACTTCGCCTTACATCATGGAAACTTTCTGCCTGAACTTTCTTTGTTGTACCTTTTTCGGTAACCATTAAAATTGAAACATCTTTCTTTCTCATTTCACCTGACATAGGTAGGACCGATGTCACCTTCTCATCTGCTTCAAGTGATATAAAGTTCATTATAGACTTACCACGTGTAGCTCTCTTACCTTCAGGCAAGTCATACATTTTGATCTTGTAAACCTTTCCTTTATCAGTAAAGAATAGAATGTCATCATGCGTTTCAGCTGAGAGAAATGTAACAACAAAATCTTCCTCCTTAGTATTTATATCTACTACTCCAACACCTCCTCTTTTCTGTTTCTTAAATTCATTTGGACTAGTTCTCTTTACATATCCTCCCGATGTCAGGACAAGTGCATTCTCTTCATTTGGAACTAGATCTTCAACTGATATCTCCTTTACACCTCCTGGAATTACTTTTGTTCTCCTATCATCTCCGTATGTGTCAGCAATATTCTTCAATTCTTTCTTGATAATATCTCTAACTTTCTTGGCGCTCTTTAGAATTCCTTCAAGTTCACTAATTAACTCTTGAGTTGCCTTTAGATCATCTTCGATTTTCTTTCTTTCAAGTCCAGCAAGCTTCTGCAATCTCATCTCAAGTATGGCTGTAGCTTGTTTGTCTGAAAACTTAAATTCTTTCATCAAATTCTTATGGGCAACAGCAGCATCCTTTGAGGCCTTGATAAG
>JALEGR010000019.1 GCA_022763265.1 Minisyncoccota bacterium
TCTTTTATAGCCTTATTCACAACGGTTTTTTTACCGTAGAAATTAAACATAGCAAAAACAAAGAGACTAGTTAGCACAATTCCGGCCGACGAAACTATAAATGTAACAACGGTTTGTCTAATCAATTCCCAATCAAGAGCAATGATAGCTATTCCAATTACAGCAAGTGGCGGAACAAGAGCAGCTGATATAGCAACTCCTGGTAGTGCTTCGTTTAAATTCTTCTTCACCATGGCAAAAGTAGCGGCCACACCAGCAACGATAGCAATTCCCACATCAATTAAAGCTGCATCTGTCCTCACAACAATACTTAATAATTCAATCGTTTCTCTTTTTATAAAAAATAGAGATATAAGCAATGATGATGCAAGTGCCACAACTATTGCCTGCAAGAAAGTATAGAAGGATCTCTTCATTAACTTCTTGTCAGAGATGGAAAGACCCATACCAATAGCAAGTATTGGATAGAGAACTGGGGCAATTAACATACTACCAATAATAACAGGAACACTTGATATAATTATTCCAAGTGTAGCCATAGCAGTTGAAAGGAATACGAATAAAAAGAAACTAGCATGAGGAGTACTTTGCTCAACTAATTTTTCAATGGCAAGATCTTTCTCCTGTCCATCTGCTTGAAATACATTTAAGTTCATATGTCTCCAGTATACAAAAACACCACCAGTATTGCTACTAGTGATGTTTTCTGAACTAATTACTTAGTTCCACTCCTTTTTTGGACGTGCTTCGCTTACCTTAACTGCTCTTCCATCAACTTCTTGACCGTCGAACATTTCGATAGCTTTCTGTGCCTCTTCAGGTGTTGACATTTCAACGAAACCAAAACCTTTTGATCTACCTGTCATCTTATCCATAATGATAGATGCAGACTCAACAGTTCCAGCAGCTGAAAATGCTTCCTTCAAAGACTCGTCAGTAGAATCATATGAGACTCCACCAACATATAGTTTCTTTTCCATTTATGAAAGCAAATGCTTATTGTTAACGTTGTAAAACGATCGAACCCCTCACGTAACAAAAGCTTGCTCATGAGATACGTTTACCAAAATAGTATATCAGATTATAAATAAAAGTCAATCTATAGCAGTGATGTCCCTTGGAAAGAACAAATTAACGGTCCATTCAAAGGCTATCCTTAGCCTCTTTCTATTTGAGTTAAATTTAAAGAGATATATAGTCCTCCAGACCCACCAAGCAAATCTTCCCCTAATTACAAATCCACCAACCTCTCCAGCCGCCATCCAATTACCTAAAGAGAGTAACATTCCCTTTTTTTGAAACACGTATGGTCTATCATCTTCTCCCCTTATACTTCTTGTAACGTATAGTGCTTCATCAACTGCTTTTTGTGCAAGCATTGGACCTTTTCCTGAGGCATCACCTACTACATAAATACCTTCTTTTGTTTTTAGGTAATTATCAACTTCTCCGTCAAATAAATTGTTATTCGCCTTTACACCTGCTGTCCAAATTAGAACATTGGTATCAATAACCTTACCGTTATCAGTAGTCACTTTTCCGTCTTTATATTCAGCCATTCTGTCAGAGAGTATAATTTCAATTCTTTTTTTCTTTAAAATCTTCATAGAAAAGTCCCTAACTTTTTTATGAAATTGCTCTAGTATAGAGTCTTTAGAGTGTATTAGTACTATCCTCAAGTGATCATGACACATATCCGGGTAGTATTTGTCACAAAGTGTGTCATGCAGAAACTCTTCTAACTCACATGCAACTTCAATACCGGTAGGTCCAGCACCGACCACGACAAAAGTAATTTCTTTACCATAGTCTTTCTCTACTTCATCAATTATCCTCCTCCTCAAGACCCTTGCGTCGTTTAGAGTTTTTAGTGAAAAAGCACCTTCTGGTGGTCGAGATTCAGATCCTGTAGAGATTATGAGCTCATCATATGAAATCTCCCCTGTTTCAGTCTTGACAATCTTCTTATCCTTACGAACCTCTAATACCCTTTCTTTAATGAATCTGACCTTTGTTTTTCTAAATATCTCTCTGATTGGTTCAGCAACACTTTTCTCAGAAAGTCCTCCGGTGGCTACTTCGTGTAATAGTGGGGTGAATAAAAAATAGTTATTGTCACTTATTAGTGTTACTTCAAAGTCTTTTGGGTATTTTGAAAGATATTTGGCAGCGTATACTCCGCCGAATCCTCCACCAATTATTACAACCTTCTTCATGTATTGATGATATCACAGTAACTTGCTAGAGTATTGTCATTGCCGGATCGTCTAATGGTAGGACACGCCCCTCTGGAGGGTGGTATCTTGGTTCGAGTCCAAGTCCGGCAGCTAGCTAGTGAGAATGGTCCAGAAAATAGATTTCTTAATAAGATTGACTTCACCAAACTAAGTAGGTATTGTTACAGAAGATACTTCAAAAAAGAGAGGTCTATGTTATGTGCACCGTAAATACGAAAATTCCTGTATTGGATCTTAGGGGAAAGACAATCAATGAAGTCCTTGTTATTGTTAGGCGAGAAGGGATACATGACGAAAGTGCTGATACAGGTATAAGTGATATTACTCATCTATATTCCGATCTAGGTGAGAAATACGAATCGGTGAAGTGCGTTTGGCTCGGCTCTACTACTCGGGTTGTTCCAAAAGTAGAACTTATTCTGTGGAATGGAAAGACGGTTCCCAGGAGGACAGGATGTGATCTCCATGCTTTTATGAAGAAGGATGGGAGCATCGACTGGGGTCAGGCAAACACAATGAACATGATGAGGTAAGGGTTCATCTACCGTCTCAAAAGAAGAAAACTAAATCTTCGGAGGCGGTTTTCTTTTATATAAATACACTATGATTTCTAGAACACTGACTCTGTTTGGATATATTCCCATACTGTCAGACACTTTGAGACAATTCATCTCACGCCAGACAATCATCCAAATTAGAAAAGCCACTAAACTTGAGATTAGTGGCTGTGGTTCGCAAGAGCGCCTTTAAGAATACGAATTCCCAACAAGAAGCTTTCCCTGGACATTGGACTCTGGAGCAATTCTGCTGGTAGGTTGATCGGCTGGTAGGTTACGGAATCTATGCTAGAAATTAGACCAGCAACATCTTCAGGTGTCATCTGGAAAGCTGCTTCTCCGATAACCTTACAAAAACCTTCTCGATACTTTTCAAGGAGCACATAATCATCTTGTAATTCCACAAGCAATTTGTCATAAACATTCTGTTTATGAGCAAACACAAGTATTTTACGTTTACTCATCAATTCTACATATATCTTTACACAGGTTCTTTTTTCAGACTCAGTCAAGCCATCAGGTACTCTGTACGGGCTGAAAAATCTGTGTAAAAAATCATCAGTTCCTAATTCCCTATGGGTAATAATGTTCATAATAACTCCTAATGCAGCGAGTATTTATCCAAAAATAAAGTAACAAAAAAGCACAGAAAGTCAACAGAAGTTATTTACTTGTCCTTATCTACCAAATGAGTAGTATATACATTAGAAAGGAGGCCCCGGATGAAACAAATCAAGTCTCATGTAGGCCAAGTTTTTCGGTTCTGTCTTTCTGGCGTTGTAGGAGTTGGGTTATATTACCTTATCTTGTATTCTTTCACAGAATACATTGGAATCTGGTATATATTGTCAGCAACTATTGCCACAGTAGCAAACTACGTATCGAACTTCATCTTTCACAAATTGTGGACATTCCGTGACCTGGATACCACCAGAATTAAGGTTCAAGTAGCAAAATATATAGTGATGATTTCATCATTATATGTCTTTGGGATAATTTCTCTATATACCATGGTGGAATATGGACACATGTATTACATCCATGCCCAGATTATTTTGACCATAGTAGTAACAATAATAAGTTTTATTGTTTCAAAGAAAATTTTTACTACAAAAGAGGTCTAAATCCTTGCTGAATAACAGTAAGGATTTTAAATAACGATCATAAAGGGTCTATTCACATATATCTGCTATACTTACCATATAAAAGATAAGTAAATATTATGAACAGAAAAAAACTAGTTATCGCTATAGTAGTAATAATTTTAATAATTCTTGGCATATTCCTTGTAACAAAAAATACAGATCCGTTAAGTGGTCAGGAAGTTTCTACAAACAATCCAGTAGATATCGTCCTGAACTTCTATGAGCCATGGCTAATATCAGCTAAATCAACAGATACTGATCCATATAAAGAAGAATTATTCAAAGATCCAATTTTAGGTAAAGATCTTAGAAAAAAGATAAAAGATTCTGAAGAGCAGTTTCGTACAGAAGCTGATCCAGTTTTGTGTCAAAGAACAAGACCGGACAATCTTTCTACAATAATTTCATACGAACTCCCAGAAGAAGTTCAGATAGTTGTTTTCTCAAGAGACGAGGGTGTAGATGGACAATCAATTGCAACCCTTACCAAACACAATGACGGCTGGTACATAAGTGACATAACATGTTCTTCAGGTGAAGTGGGTGTTCTCAAAGAGTTTAGCTTTGAAAAAGACGGATATCTACTTAGAAGTGCTGAACTTGCTTCAAGCGGATCAAGCGACACATACCTTATCTTTGCGGAAAATGGTGTTTTTGGTAGTCTAGCCCCACTTTTCTTTGATTCTGAAAGCGTATGTACTAACCTCGATGGTCAAAAGTCTGTCTGTGACATGAGTTCTTTTGGAGAGAAAACAAAAGCAATTGTACGTGGTGAATTAACAGAAGCAGGTGTTAGTGTAAAACAAGTAGAATTCATCAAAGGAGATCTATCTTTTGAGTAATAGTCAATCTATCTAAAGGAACAGCACATTCTCTACCTAAAGATTTAGAAAAAATACTTAGATCGTCTAAAAAACTCATATCGCTCTGGGAAGATATAACTCCCCTAGCCCGCAATGAATTTATTTGCTGGGTTACATCATCAAAGAAAGAGGCTACTAGGAAAAGAAGGGTGAAAAGAACTTGTGAAGAGTTACTTGAAGGTAAACGTCGTCCTTGCTGTTGGTCAGGTTGTGTACACAGATAGTAAAAAGCCCACCAAATTGGCGGGCACTAAATGATCAACCGAAACTCAATACCTCTACTTTAGGCAAATCAACAAACTCTGCTTTCTTTTTCTCATGCCTGTCAGGTACTGTAACGACAAAGATTCGATCAAATCCCAAGTAAACAGTTCTGACCATCTGGTCTCCGTTTACATGACAAAGTACTGAACCAATTTCCAATGTGGGGATAATTACTGTAGCAGTAATTTTCTCTGACGCGAGAATATCCTGTAGCTCAACCTGATTTCTCTCCAGGACATCACGAGCCAACTGTCTCTCGTAAAAAGATTTTGTTTCCCTTCCAAGAGGCCCGTGTATACCAACACCTACACCTATTTCCTTGAAGGCTAGATTAATCTGAGTACCACCACCAACACATACGACCACAAAGTATTCACTAGATAGTCTTGCCAAACCAGAAATGAACTCTGGTTTATTGAACATGTCACCAGACACTTTTACAAAAGCTGTTTCTCTTGCCATGTGATTTCTCCTTTTCTAGTAAATGATATTACTGACTATCAAGAAGGTGTCAACATGTTCTATGTAGCCCTTGACACATGTAGTCATATCTGCTAATATTATACCTAAGTTATTGAATACCGATCTCTCTTAAGTATCGCTGTTCAAAAGCGATATTAGTATAAAAACAATAAATGAGAACATCGTATAAGTCTACCCATCGTGGTAGAAGAAGAAATTTTGGTGGTAAAAGATCTTTTAAGGCAAAGAAGGTTGCTTATCACAAATTCATAAACAAAAATCCAAAGAATGTAATTCCTAGTGAGTATATACCTAAAAATACTTTCAGCGATTTTGTCTTTGATAAGCAAATTTTAGAAAATCTAAATAGAAAGAGGTATGTTAATCCAACTCATATTCAAGATGAGTCTATCCCCCACATCCTAAAAGGAAAAGATATTATAGGTCTTGCAAATACAGGTTCAGGTAAAACTGCTGCTTTCATACTGCCTATTATCCAAAAGGTTTTGCTTACAAAAGACAATGTCCTTATCATTACCCCAACTAGAGAACTAGCAGAGCAGATACAGAATGAATTTATCCAATTCTCAAACAGAATGAGTATGTATTCCGTACTTTGTGTTGGAGGACTGAATATAAACTTACAAATACGTGCCCTTAGAAGAAACCCTAATGTAATAATCGGAACACCGGGAAGAATAAAAGATCTGATGAACAGAAACTCCCTTGAATTAAAAAATACAAAAACACTGGTTCTTGATGAATTTGATTCAATGCTAGACATGGGATTCCTACCAGATGTCAAAAACATACTTAGCAATCTTCCAGAGAAAAGACAGTCTCTTTGCTTTAGTGCAACGATATCAGATGATATTGAGAGAATCCTTCAGAGCATAGTTGTTAATCCAGTAAGGATATCTGTCAGGACAAGTGAGACTGGTGAGCATATTGCTCAAGATGTTATCAAAGCAAGAACAAAAGAAGCTAAGTTGAAAGAGTTAGTAAATATGCTAGAACAGGATCACTTCGAGAAAGTTCTAGTTTTTGGACAAATGAAATACTCCGTTCAAAGATTATCTAACACCCTATCAAAAATGGGATTCAAGTCAGTTGCCATACATGGAAACAAGTCACAACCACAAAGACAAAGAGCCTTAAAAGAATTCAAAGAAGGAAAAGCTAACATCTTGGTAGCTACCGACGTAGCTGCTCGTGGTCTTGATATTCCAAATGTTAGTCATGTTATAAACTTTGATCAACCACAAACTCACCAGGAATATGTTCATCGTATAGGAAGAACAGGTAGAGCCGGGAAACCTGGACAAGCATATACCTTTGTTTAGAGCATTATCTATATAAAATCTGTCTTGATTTTATATAGATACCACCCTTATTTGACACATAGAATCTATTTCTATAGTATCTCTTAAAGAATAATAAAACCACTAAGGAGACTTCTATGTCTGATGATAAACAGCTAGACTTCCGTACCTTAAGATCAGAAATGGTTCAAGTGGCCCTAGAGGGTTATCTCGACACTCTTCCTCCAGACGAAATCAACAAAGAGATTGATAATGTGATCTTATGGCTTCAGATGGAAAAAAGATGGAGAAGCCTAACAAACGAAGAGCGTTTTGATATTCTGGAGACAAACTTATCTGAAAGTGAAGCTTCTTACCTTTCTGGCGCATCCTCTAACAAGGATTTCGACAGTAGACTAGAAGGCCTTGCACGATCAAAATACCACCGAAGGCTAGCTTGGATAGGGTGGTTAAAAGGAGAAACAGATGAGAAGCCACCCCTGAAAAAAGAACCACAGGTTGTCGAAACAACTCCTGCCTGAACTGGTAACTTTCACCGATAAAGATGTAGTCTTTAGATCCACGAAATAACCCCACAGTCTGTGGGGTTTTATGTATCACTCACACATTCCTATGACGTGAGGAAAACTGTTGAGAATCTTTGTACTGGATATCTTGTCAGAACAGTCAGCACATAGTGCCATCCTGCAGATGATACCTCCAACAAAGACCCAGACCATCTTTTCTTGGTTTCTACAACACTGTCCAACCTGACACCTGCCGTTCGGATTCTTTCTAAGAATATTATCAAGGGCCCTATACCAATCAAACCCATGAGACATTGACTCAAACCTCCACTCATCATCAACCCTTAGATGATCGGGAGCATACGGTACTAAAAACCCTTCTGGGTGACAGTTATGAACTTCTGGTATGGGTAAGCAGTTAGGACTAAAAACAACCGTAATTGCAACATCATCTTTCCATGGCAAACTGCTGTCATCTATAACAAGACCTTGTTTTCCGGCAAAAAGAGATCTTCCAGACAACATGTCAGTAACTATATCTCCTGAATTTGGCATGAAACTCACCCCTTTTCAATTATCATTTCTGGGTACATGATATTATATAAACAAGATGAAAACAATTATAGTTTCCGACATGATGCAGAGAAACTACAGATATTTTCTATCTGCTCCAGCTGGGAAAAACTTTCACAAAGATTTCAAGCCTGACCTAAGTCCAAAACAAATGCTTTCACTTGGAGTATTTGATGGAAAATACATGACAGATTGCCAGAAAGAGTTTCCAAAAGACTGGTTCAAAAAGGCAAAGCTTTCTCAAGAAAAACAAGATGTTTCTAAAAACTACTTCAAGGTCCATGCTAGTCAACCACTGTATATTTGGAAAAAGAAAGGTTGGATAAATGAAAAACATGACCCTCGTGGATGGTTTCAATGGTATGCCAGATACTACATGGGTAGAAGGTTGAAAGAAGAAGATGCTAGGCAAATAAAAAGATGGCAGGCTATGCAAAGACATGTTGCCCAGATTGTAAAAAACTGCAGGAAAGGAGACGTATCATGTAGACCAAAACAGAGACAAGCTCTACTTCACTGGGCCTATGACTCCAGGAAGATGTAGTTTGGGTATTTTATACACATCTTTAAGCCTACTACTTAACAAGAGATTTGATAAATGCATTAAAAAGTGGATGTGGACTAAGTGGTCTTGCCCGGAATTCTGGGTGAAATTGTGTCCCTAAAAAGAAAGGATGTACATTCTTTGGAAGTTCTGCTATTTCCATAAGCCTATGGTCAGGTGAAGTTCCAGAGAAAACTAAGCCAGCATCAGACAGCTTAGCAATATACTCTGGATTAACCTCAAACCTGTGCCTATGCCTTTCTTCAACCTCAAGTTTTCCATAAGCACTTCTTGCTATAGTTCCTTTCTTCAAAACTGCTTTATATGACCCAAGTCTCATTGTACCTCCGTAATCCTTCTTTTCCATTAGTTTTTTCTGTTCTAGCATGATATCGATAACAGGATTCTTAGACCCTGGTTTAATCTCAGCAGTATGAGCATCTTTAATACCAGCCACATTCCTTGCAAACTCTAACACCAAGAGCTGCATACCATAACAGAGTCCAAAATATGGAATCTTGTTTTCTCTAGCATACTTAATAGCTTTTATGATTCCTTCTATACCAGTCTCCCCAAACCCTCCAGGAACCAAAATACCATCATATTTTTTTAGTATAGAAACTGACAGCTTTCCACTTTCAATGTCCTTTGAGTTTATATAGTCAATTTCTGGACTAACTTTATTTTTATAACAAGAATATTTTATGGCCTCTAGAACAGATATATATACGTCAGATAGGACAAAGTCCCCAGAATCAAAATACTTTCCAACTACGCCAATTTTGACCTTTTTATGACCATTTTTAGAGCTTTTTACGAACTTTTTCCAGTCTTTTAGGTCAGTTTTATGCTTTGGTTTGACTGATAAGACACCGCACAAAATATCCCCCAAATTATCCTTCTCAAAGTTTATAGGAACATCATATATACTCTCAACATCAGGAGCAGATATTACATGGTCAGCTTTTATATTACAGAAAGTAGCAATCTTTTCTTTCCTCTTCTTATCAAGCACAATATCACTTCTAGCAATAATGACATCAGCCTGGACTCCTACTGAGTTCAACATTCTAGCAGCAGTTTGAGTTGGTTTTGTTTTCATCTCTCCAACTTTTGAAGGAATTGGTAAATAGCTTACCATCACAAAAGCAACATCCTCTGGATTTTTGCTCTTCATCATCCTAGCCGCCTCTAAAAATATAATGTTTTGATACTCCCCTATAGTTCCCCCGATCTCAATCAAAGTTATATCAGCATCTGCTTCTTCTGCTGCCTTTTTTATCCTCCTATTTACTTCTCTTGGTATATCCGGCACAACCTCCACATTCTTTCCTTTATATTCTAGATTCCTTTCTTTTCGAATAACCTCCTCATATACCCTACCGGTTGTCATATAATTTATTCTAGTTAAATCCATGTTCAGGAACCTCTCATAGTTACCCATGTCCTGGTCAGTCTCGTCCCCATCACAGAGAACAAAAACTTCTCCATGTTCTGTTGGATTCATTGTTCCTGCATCAACATTTATATACGGATCAATCTTTATGGCTGTAGTTTTGAAGCCTTTAGCCTGAAGAATCTTAGCAATAGATGAAGATGCTATTCCTTTTCCAACTCCTGACATAACACCTCCTGTAACAAAGATATATTTTCTTATTTTTTTCATATAAAACTACAAGAGGAGTAAAAACTCCTCTTTAAAATAAATATTATGATTTCAAATATCTCATGACTGCCAGATAACTTGAGATGGCCCCAAGTATTATACCTCCCCCAATAATGACAAGGAATATTTGTCCAAAATTAGAAACATAGTAATCAAATAGGTTAATGCCTATATATAGGGAGTTATCATTTAGCTTCCCGAGCCACAGTGTAATTGGATAGAAGATGATTAAGGTAATTAAACCTGAGACTAGTCCGTACATTATTCCACTAAAAACAAAAGGGCCTCTGATATATGAGACACTAGCACCTACCAATCTCATGACTCCAATTTCCTCACGTGATACATATATAGCAAGTCTAATTGTATTGAAGGTAATCAAAACTGAGACAATCATTAAGACAATTGCCAAAAGAGTCCCAAATTGATCAACAAAATTAATGACACTTACAAGCCTGTCAATAGCAGCTTTATTATCTTCAAAGTTGACCTCATCAATAATTGGATTCTCTAAACTAACAGTATTCTGATCATCTAGAAACTCCGCCACACTCTGATACTGCGATATTTCTTTTGCTCTCACATTTAACCTCGCGCCAAATGGATTATCACCAAGCTCATCTAGAGCCTTAAGGGTAGTTTGATTATTCTTATAGTTTTCTACGAAATCCTCATAAACCCTTTCTCTAGTTACATATTCAACACTTTCTATCTCGGAAAGATTCTCAAGAGATGCTTTAAGGTTAAGTATATCTTGCTCACTTGCCTCAGGAATAAAATAGACATTAACATCAACCTTTTCTTTTATGTTTGCAAAGGTTGTATCAAGAATAGTATTCATAAACATAATTGAGCCAATTGCAGAAAGTGCGATAACCATTATGAGTACCGCTGCTAAAGAAACGAAGCTGTTTCTCCAAAAGCTATGAAATCCCGATCTAATTATTCTTCTAAGGTTTGTTAGAAACATATTTTATAAAACGTATTTACCTTCTTTATCATCCCTAATAATCTTACCTTGCTCAAGAGTTATAACCCTCCTTTCTAAAGAATCAATCACTCCTTTATTATGCGTAGTTAGTATAACGGTAGTACCAAGATCATTGATCTTCTTTAGTATCTGAACAATGTCATAAGTATGAAGTGGATCAAGATTTCCTGTCGGCTCATCAGCAACTAGAATATCTGGCTGGTTAATAATAGCTCTGGCAATAGCTACTCTCTGTTTTTCACCTCCAGAGAGCTCTTGTGGAAAATTCCACGCTTTTCCACCAAGCCCGACTAACTCTAAGACATACGGAACATCAGACTGGATGTCTTCATCAGTTTTACCAGCCGCCTCCATAGCAAAAGAGATATTTTCAAATACGGTCCGGTCCGGTAGTAGCTTAAAATCCTGAAAAACTGTTCCTATTTTTCTTCTTAGTGTATTTAAATCGTTCTTTCGAATAGACCCGATATCTTCTTTATCAAAAAGGATTTTCCCAGAGGTTGGCTTTTCTTCTGCCAAAAGTAGTTTTATTAAAGTCGTTTTGCCAGCACCAGAGTGACCTACTATAGAAACAAACTCGCTCTTCTCTACACTAAAATCAATCTTGTCTAAAACAGGACTACTATCTGCATACTTCTTGGAAACTTTCTCAAAAGAAATCATCAAAATCTATTGTATCATATTCTTCTCTGACTCAATAAACTCTTCGATTTCCCCACCCAAAACCTTCTCGACATCACTTTTCTCTACGTTAGTTCTGTGGTCTTTGACCATCTTATAGGGATGGAAAACGTATGATCTTATTTGATTCCCCCACTCTACATCAGTGGTCTTAGAGATATACATACCTTTCTCTTTAGAAACCCTTTCCTCTTCAAGAGCTTTGTATATCTTTCCCTTTAATATCTGTAGAGCCTTTTCTCTATTTTGTTCCTGAGTTCTTTCACTATCTGCATGGGCAGAAAATCCAGAAGGTTCATGAATAACCCTGACTGCAGTTTCCCTTTTATTTACATTCTGCCCTCCAGGTCCACTTGACCTAGAAAATTCAAATCGAATTTCCTGCTCTGGCAAATCAAAATCTTCTACTTTTTCAAATTTTGGAATAACCTCAACCATTGAGAAAGATGTATGTCTTTGACCTTTTGAATTAAAAGGCGAAACTCTTACAAGCCTATGTACTCCTGATTCCTTCTTTATGGTTCCGTAGACATCTTTTCCTTCTACCTCAAGTGTAATATTTCTATACCCATCATGATCATTTTTATTCTGGTGTACCACTTTATATGACCAACCTACTTTATCAAAATACTTTAAATACATCTCCAGGAGCATCCTGGAGAAATCTTCAGCATCATCTCCGCCAGCACCAGAAAATATAGTTAGAAGTGCACCACCTCTATCATACTTACCAACTCCAGAAAGCTCGTCCTTTAACTCTTGTAGTTTTTTGATACTTCCCTGTGCTTTTGTCTTGTCATTCCAAAAATCAGCCTGAAGCATTTTTGATTCAAGTTCTTCTATCTCTTTTTGTATTTCGTTTTTATCCCTCATATATAGTTTAAAGAATATCATAAAAAAGCCGTGGAGCGGACGGTCTCCACGACTTCTGTCAGGCTAAGAGTCTCTGTCTTCCCAGATATTGACTCAAAGATGTCTGGCTCAAGCAGGTGGGGCAAACCCGCGATCCAGACTACCTGACATTGGAACTTTTCTATGAGAATCATATAAAAATATGAGATCCTAGTCAAGGAGCCACCTTTGAGAATTGAACTCAAGACCTATGTTTAGTAACATACAAAAAAGCGCTGGTCAGGCGCTTTGTAATTTTATGACCTCTTTTGTTATACCAACTGATGTTGGACGAGCTCTTGATAGACGGTGCAATCATCCATGAGCTTTTGATGAGGACCTTCCCCAACAACTCTTCCACCGTCAAAGACAATGATTTTATCAGCGTCTCGAACAGTTGAGAGACGGTGTGCAATGACAATGGTAGTCCTCCCGGCTGATGCAACATCAATGGCCTCCTTGATCTGTCGTTCGTTCACAGCATCAAGACTCGAGGTCGCCTCGTCACAAATGAGGATCGAGGGTTTTCGAATGAGTGCTCGTGCAATACCAACTCGTTGACGCTCACCGCCAGATAGATGGATTCCATTTTCACCGATCTGTGTATCAAAGCCATCGGTTAGTCGGTCAGAGAACCCTTCGATGCAAGCCTGTCGGGATACCTCGAGCAAACGCTCTTCTTTCACCGCCCGAATACCATCGGGGATACCGAAAACCATGTTACGACGAAGCGTCGTGTCGAAAAGGCAGACTGATTGCTCAACAACCCCTAGTGCCGATCGAAAATCAACAAGAGAGAGTGTGCGCAAATCAATTCCATCGATTGTGATACGACCCTGGTCTGGATCATGGCTACGCATCAAGAGAGATACTACCGTACTCTTTCCTGCCCCTGAAGGACCGACGATAGCAACGGTGCTGCCTGCGGCAATGGTGAAATTCACCCCAGAGAGTGCCTGTAACCGATCCTTTTCCTTGGGCTTTTCTTTTCCATCCAATAGGCCACTGTAATCAGGATAGGTAAATGACACATCCTCAAAGACAATCTCACCAACAAAACTATTCATTCGAACAGGGTTTGCTACCTCTACCACCGCTGGTTCTATGTCCATGATGGCAAAATACTTCTTCACAGCAGTAAATGACTCCAGGATCTGCCGATACAGAAAGGCAATACGACCGAGATTAGACATGGCCCGAAATGACCACATAACAAATACCACCAGAAATCCCGCCTCATACATTCCCCAGTACACGTATAGTGCAGCCATGGAAATTACAATGATCGGGATTATTTCGACCAGAAGTCCTTGGAATATGGTAAAGCGCATCCACTTACTCCACAGCCGTTCGCTGTATTGAGAATAGCGATGAAGCTTCCTTCCATACATTCTTTGCATGCTGTCCTCTTGGGCACTCGTTTGAATGAGAAAAAGGTTCCTCAATATTTCAAGATATCGCTGGTTCTTCTCGTTGCGAATATCTTGCTGTGTACTCATGTTACCCTTCATTCTTTTAGCCATCCATATAGACACGGCGGTATACATAAGGACACCACCAAGAACAATGAAACCTAGGGTCCACTCAAGCCACATCAAAGCGATGATGGTAACCACAACCTGTACAACAAGTGGCGCAAGACCAAAAAGAACCATTGGTCCTAACTCAGCCAACGCTGATTCTCCATGACTGATAACACTCTGGAGCTTACCAGAACTTTGTCCTCGATTCTGACCACTTGAAAGACTCATGATCTTATCAAGCGTCTGAGCCGAAAACTGTTCCGGAACTTTGTAATCCAGGTTATTGTACTCATATATTGCTCGACCCTTATCAATCAGTAATCTAGTAATACGAAGAACTGCCATGAGGCAAATTAGCTTGAAAATGATCTCAATTGACTCACCAGCACTAAACATATTGATGATATGCCCAAATACATATGGAAAAGCCAGCCCCAATATCTCACTGGAAATGAGAAGCCCGAGCATGACAAGCACCGCTTTTCTAAATGGCTTATACAATTCCAGAATTCTCAGATACAATGAATGCTCCATAACCGCACCTCCTATATCAGTTTTTTCAAAGATCTATTTCGGTTAAAAACACTACCAGAATAATATCTGTATGTCAATGTCTTAGTAGTACTTCAGAACCAGAGTTTGGCAATTAGTTTGCTGCACACAAAGAGAAAACCTCGTTAATCCATAATTATATAAAGGAGCCACCTTTGAGAATTGAACTCAAGACCTATGCGTTACGAATGCATTGCTCTACCAACTGAGCTAAGGTGGCATTTCTGAGCCAATGGCCGGGATTGAACCGGCGACCCCGTCCTTACCATTAATAAGTAGGAGGTCTTTCCCCACGAAAACGTTGGAAACAGAGGCTTGTTATCGATTTTGGTTCATTAAATACGTGCTGTTGTGATGACCTGTTTAATACCTTCAACAGGCTCAAATGAAAACCTCTGTCGTAGAGGTAAACTGCAACTGTATTTAATTTATAAACTACTAATTCGACAAATATCATAATGGCAGAATTACACTAAATTATCAACGCTCAACCTATTAATGTCGTCCCTTAAATCATCCACTGTCATTGATCTTAGATATCTCTGGGTCATTCTTAAATCCTCATGACCCATTAACTTCTGCACCTTGATTGCACTCACATTTTGAGTTCCTAAATTACAAGCAAATGTATGTCTAAACTTGTGAAGGTGAAAATTCACCCCCGATAACTTCTTATATTTTCTAACCCAGTGAATTAGTCCTCCTTCGCTCAAACCCCTATCTCCATTTTTAGAAACA
>JALEGR010000020.1 GCA_022763265.1 Minisyncoccota bacterium
ATTCCAAATTTTACCGCATCTTTCCTTTTGTGAAGGAACCTTTGTTGACTATGAAGTGTCAACAACTCTTATTATATGTACAATCTCATTTGACATAAGAAATTATTGTACTATAGTAAGTAATAGAGACTGATCTTAATCTTACAAGGAGTCAGGTATGTCCGACCATAATATGGGTAGTAAAGGTCTGATCATTTGGGGTATCTGTTTTGTTCTGGTCATTGTTATTGCTACTGGGATTGAATCAATTCGAGGTTCCATCCAGGCTCAAGCAAAAACTCCTGAGCGTAGGCTTGAAATATTTGGAGAAAATTTTGATGATCTTCACAATGGAGATCTTCTTGTGTCTGAAGAAGAAATTTTGGCTTTTTACAATTACTCCAGTCCTAATTCAATCAGGTACAAGAGACCTGGTACCAGAGGTTTTTCTTCTATGTTGGCAGAAGATCTCAAAAAAGGAGGTTTTGCTGTTGTCAGAGAAGGAGAAGAGAAATACCAGGAACTTGTTTTGCAGTTTTTCAAGAAAGATATCCAGAAAAGATAGACATAAAACTCACAGAAAGGTTCCGAACATGGATATTACCCGTGGATTCAGAGGTTTGCTGGCACTGATTTGTATTGTTACTTTCTTTGCGGCACTACTTGGTGTTGTTAGTACCATTCGGTAAAGTCTAAAAACCGATCCCCGCTTTTAGCGGGGTTTTTATATTTACATAACCCATGTTACAATTTCAGCTATGATACAAAATCATTCAGTCCTGTTTGTACTTATTAACCAACCTATTCTGTAGGGCTGACTTGTGCTAATTAAATAATAACTATTACAAGCGAGCCCTAGAGGCTCGCTTTGTGTTCTTTAAACCTTTTATAGGAGATATTCATGTCCAAAAGTATTGTTCATCAGAGACAGGGGCAAATGTATAGGGCTAAATGTCCTAAGAAAAATTGTGGTAAAATAAAAACAATTCATCACAGCCGTGTTGATAAGGCTACAACTTGTTCTTCCTGTAAGTCTCGTTTTCTACCAAGGGAACATATTTATTAGGACCAAAGACCCTCTACACGTGGGTCTTTTTTGATATACTTTATTTATATGAGAACTACTGTGGGAGTATTAAGGGGAGGTCCGTCTGGAGAGTATGATGTTTCTTTGAACACCGGAGCATCTATTTTGAAGTCCTTAAACGAAGAAAAATATAATCCTGTTGATATTTTTATAGCAAAAGATGGGCAGTGGCATCTGAATGGTTTAGTAAAAGATCCAAAAGAAATTACAAAAGATGTGGACATTTTATTTAATGCTTTGCATGGAGAGTATGGTGAAGATGGCAAGGTCCAGAAGATTCTTGAAGATCATGGTGTTAGATATACTGGTTCTAATTCTTTTGGATCTGCTATAGGTATGAACAAATATTTATCTAAGAAAGCTTTTAGATCTTTTGGTATAAAGACACCGGAGTATACTGTTGTCAGGAGAGATAATATGAATGATTCCTTGGTTAAGGAAATATTTACATCATTTCCTCAACCTTCTGTTATAAAACCGGTAAGTGGAGGATCATCTCTGGGAGTATCTATTGCAGGGACACTTGATGATTTAAAGTGTGCTTTAGAAGAGGCTTTTAAGCACAGCAATACGGTTCTTATCGAAGAGTTTATCGATGGAAAAGAAGCTACTTGCGGAGTAATTGATTCCTTCAGAGGAGAAGATGTGTATGCCTTAATGCCGTCTGAAATTATTGATAAAACAGGCTCTGATATATGGGGGTATGAATCAAAGTATAGTAATGATTTACATGAGATAAAATGTCCTGGAAACTTTACAAAGAGTGAAAAGGATTTAATTCAAATCCTGTCAAAAGAGGCACATAAGTCACTAGGTCTAAGACATTATTCCAGATCTGATTTCATGGTTCACCCTAAAAGAGGTATTTATATACTTGAAGTAAATACATTACCTGGTCTCACGGAGACTTCTCTTTTCCCACATGCCCTCAATTCCCTAGGCATTAGTTTACCTGAGTTTATAGATCACACTATTTCTCTTGCTTTATCTTGAGGTTTAGGTACAATTTCTTTCTGTACGGGCCAGTAGCTCAGTTGGCTAGAGCGCCTCACTTGCACTGAGGAGGTCGGGGGTTCGATTCCTCTCTGGTCCACCAAAGTTAAATTGGAAGAAATGTATTGCCGATTCATCTCGTAAATACAACCTAGAGGAGTGGTTCGAAAATCCTTAACATTCAAGTGATTTTGTGGTATATATGTTTCGGAACCCTGGCACGACGTCAGGACCACAAACCCTAAAACCCCTAAATCGGGGAAAGGATAAAGAGGCGGTAGCGTAGATCATCTGTCTTTCAATAACACACTGCACCCCTGACTTCGGTCTCGGGTGCAGTTTTTTCATTAGAAGATCATTATTCTCCAAGATGATGATAGTAAACATCCGGTTAGTTGATACCTCCATTACTTAGGTGATTCCAAGGTGTTGCAAAAGTATTGAAACATTACGCACCTATTGACATGCAAACATATTTGTGCATAATATTTTGCAGATCTGTAATCTTAAAAAGAAAGTGAGGTAAGACTTGATCTTCTTCCAGAGGCTGCTTTGGTATTTGAGTCGATTCAGTACACTTTCCTTGATTGTGACATGCACTGTCCTTTTTTTTGGAGGATGGATGCTCATGGCATATTTTGAGGGTCCTGAATGTGGCTTCGTATCACCAGATGTCTTTTGGTGGTTTTTTATTGTCACTGGTACTACGGTTGGATATGGAGATTTCTCGCCAGTAACACTCGGTGGCAGGGTCACTGCTGCAATCATTATGATGGGTGGTATCGGTATATTTGCCGCCATTGTTGCAAAAATTACAGAACGAACAATCCAGTTCACACAAAGGAGAAACAAAGGCATGATCAATCTTCATATGAAGGGGCATGTAGTCATCTTTGGATATCGTGGTAAGGAAACTTCTCAGCTTGTCCGGGAACTTAGCGCTGATTCCGAAGGGGGTAGCGTGAAAATTGTCTTGTGTTCTGAAAACACAACTGAAAATCCTTTGAGTGGGGAAGCAGAATTTGTTAGTGGAGAGTTGACGAGTGACGATGTTCTTGAAAGGGCCTGTGTGAATGATGCCAGGGGTGTAATTATCTATGGCAGAGATGATGCACAGACTCTAGCAGTTGGTATCGCAGTCAACAATGCCATGAAGAATGGTGCACATATTGTTGCCTATTTCGCACAGTCAGAAAATGCCATCCATCTGAAGAGGGTCAACTCAAAAATTGAGTGTGTAACTGCTTTGTCGGTCCCACTTCTTGTTCAGGCCGTTCAGGATCCTGGCTCAACTGAGTCTATTGGAATTCTTGTAAGTAATCTTGATACTCAATGTACTCAATACAGATTAAATCTTCCCACAACAATGGGGAGGGTCTTCTATGGTGAGTTGATGATCGCTCTCAAGAAGCGCTTCAATGCAACCATTATTGGTGTTGCTCGCTCTCATGACCACAATGCACAGGTTTGCCTTAATCTGGACGACAGTGTACAAGTTATTGGCGGTATGTCAGTTTTTTATATCGCCAAGTCACGCCTTAGTGTCGACCAGGTTGTTTCGTTAGTTAACGGTGCCTGATTTACACAATCTTTCTAGCCGCTCGACATATGTCGAGCGGCTTCTTTTAATATTGACAAATAGGCATAAATTTGTTAATATCGCGAAGGAAATTTTGTTTTTTGACAACACAATCCTTACAAATGAAAGGAAGGAAAACGGATGAAGTTGCTAATCTTTCTTGCAGTGATCGGAGCTATTGCTTTTGTTGTATACAAGTTGTCCGTAAAAAAGAAAGCCAATCCTGTTCAGGAGAAGGATCCAGTTAATGAACCTGAAGACAAGACAGTTGAAAACATTAGTATTCTTCAGGATCTCAATCTTCATGTTAGGAAGCATAGTCTTCCTGAATGTGTAATCCAGTCATTTGAATCTGTTGTTGACTCTCTTCGAAGCTTGCTTCCGAGGGTTAACTCGGAACGTCCGAGCATGGATATTGTCTGGGTGGTGAATCGCATTGCGAATAAACATCTCCCGGAAATTACTATGCGGTTTGTTTCCTTGTCTTGCGATGCACAAAACAGTAGTGCCAATCAGTTCATGAGTTCTATGAATGAACTTGATAAGGAACTGGGCGACATCAACGACATTCTCGATTCACAAGACCAGCAGTTGTTTACGAATAAGGCGGAGTTTATCCGTCGTCGTTACGCACTTTAACCAACAACCAAACTTATCATTTCAGGAAAGGAACAAAACATGAGCAGTGAAGATAAACGAGAAGAAAAAACTGTTGCTGTAATTGTTAAGCCCAAGGGGCTTGATGAAGCTCAGGAACAGGAGCTGATCAGTGAAGCCGATAAAGTTGTCCAGATGGTTTTGAGTAACCCTCAGGACAGACAGTTGCCTGATAAGATCCAGGCTATTGGCCGCGATGCCCAAGAAGGGGCAAGTCGCAAAATTCAACTTCTGGATGCTCGACTTGGTAGTCTAATGAGTGATGCAACGGATGACGAATCCAAAATAACCCAGGGTCTGATTGATCTTCGTGTTAAAATGGATCAGATTAATCCTCATACACTCGGCAAGCCTCCGGTGATTGTCCAGAAGTTTCCGTTCCTTACACCTTTTTGGAGTGCTTTGGGTCTTTTGCCCAATGCTAGGACGGTTTTGACCAAGATCAAGGCGCGTCATCAGACCGTTAAGACTAGTTTGGACTCGATCATTGAAGGTCTTTTTGCCGGAAAAGATGTTCTCTTGGAGGACATTGTTGAGCTGGAAGCCTTGTACCAAGGTGTACAAGTCCACCAAGCTGATATTCAGCAAAAGGCTTATGTTTGCGATATGATTATGGAAGCACTTGACGAAAAGTCAAAGACAGCTGGAGACGAACTTGATAAGCAGCGCATTTCGATGCTTCTGCATCAAGTTGCGACAAAGGCCCAAGACTTGCGTACCATGGAGCAGGCGAATGAGCAATTCTTTGTCTCCCTGGACATGACGATCGAGGGTAATCGAACGCTTTCCGGACAAATTGATCGGGTAGCTACGGTTACCAGGGCCTTGTTGGCAATTGGTATTGCTATCACTGCCGCACTTCAAAGGCAACGTAAGGTTGCTGGTGCAGTTCAAGCAGGTCAAGATTACGCTGGTGATCTTCTGGTGAATAACGCCAGTAACGTACGTACCCAAAGTGTGCAGATTGCTGAAATGGCAAATAATCCAGTTATTGCAATCGCTAAGGCACAAGAGGCTCATGATAACCTTGCTGCTGCTATTGAAGAGACTGAACAGGTTCGTAACAGTGGTCTTGTCAAGGCTCGTGAGTCAATTGCGGCTCTCAAGTCCATGAACAGTACTCTGGCACCCAAGCGACAAGCATTGCATGATACAACGCAAAACCGTATTGGGGGATAAGTTTCTAAACCAAACCATCAAAAGAAGGAGGTTCCATGCTTCAAACAGCTGAACCGGTAAGCACTACTAAATCCTTTGATCGGATTCGTCGTCTCCAAAAGCCTTTGAGCAAAGAGGAGGCGGTGAATGCCACGATTAAGGACATCAAGAAGGGTGGTTTCTTGGAATTCCAAGGTACCACTTACGAAGTTATTTCTGTCGGCTTGTATACCGAAACCAACAAAGACTATTCCCAGAAAAAGAAATTCTTCAGTGTTGAGCTTGAACTCGTGGATGTCATGAGTGGCAAGACGCTTTGGATGGAATGGGAAGAAGACGATGAGGTTGAAATCTGTGTCTCTCAGAGCCGTCATTCTCTGCGTGAAGTTAGGAATGAGGACGGCGACGTCATTAGTGACCCCTGGGATTATACCGACGAGGGCGAATGTCTAGTTTTCCAAGGTATATCCTATTGGTACGATGATGATTGGCCTTCTGTGTACAAACGCGAAGGTCAGGATGATGAAGACAAGGTATACATGCATGACTTTGAGTCCGAAAATGGCACATGTCTTTCCATTGAGAAGTGGATTGACGATGATGACACTTGTGAATTTCAGGTCTATGTATCAAAAAATGTCAGAGCCAGTGAGATCCAGATCTTACAGATCGGAGATCAAAATGGTGGCCAGTGAAATCTACGTTGACCAGAGTGCTACAGAGCTTAGGCTGACAGCATGTACTGGTGTTGTGGATACTAGGCAATTCAATGTTCTTGAATCAGGCAAGATTAACAGTCAAGACTGGGTTTTGGAGTTTGGGATTATTGGCGGAAGCCACTTCTTCATTCTCTATGGCCCAGAAAATACGATCTTATCTGAAGTCTTTGCTTGTACGACAGTTGATCCTTGTGGCAGAATCCTTTTCCAGGGTGACCCGCGTGGTTCAGCTAATATGACATTCCCGATTCAAAAACTCGTTTACAGCTTCCAGTATCATCTTATTACTAACTGGGAGATTGCAGACCAAGTCATAAGGGAAATGGAAAGTGGTGCCTCTGGTAAGTCAGACAGGCTAGTTCTACTAGCACATGACTTCCCTCATAATCCTGAAGATACTCGTGTCCCCAAGACCATTGTGGAAGCGAGAGCTGATTCTTTGGGTCTAAAGATTCGAACTATACACTCATATCCACAGGAGGATATGCTTGTGCAAACAATTTCACGTGTAAACCTTTAACAAAAAAGAAGGAGGTATATCTTATGATGAGATATGCTCATTGGACTTTGGTACTCTGCCTTTTTGCTCTTGTGGGCTGTGGCGGATACTCGAAGGAAGAGAAGAAATCGGTTGAAGTTGCCAAGAAAGAGCTTGATGACGCTAAGGCGTACGTTCAAACCCAGAAGGCAAAATATGAGCGAACTAAGGCTCATGAAGACTTTGCTGTATTTGTTCGATATGCTGAGGATGAGAACTGGGACAAGTTTTTCCAGGACGCATCTTCCGAGGTTATCCATGCTCAGGGTGTCTATGGAAAGGAAATCCTGCCCGTCCTTGAAAGAAATGACAACAAGGAATGGAATCAGTTGAATAGTAATTTGACTCGAATCCGAACCTCTTCAAGGAACGCTCGGGATTTAGCAAAGAAAGCCTTTCAGCGTCTTGACTTTCTTCGTGAGGTTAAGAAGAACGCACCTGAAATGATCAAAAAAGCTGAAGGGGAATTTCAGCAGGTTGTGACTATCGTCGAGGATGCTTCGGTTGTTACTGAAAAAGCCAAGACTGATCATGTCGACTCTGCCAAGGAAATTGGTTCACGCTTTGCTATTTTGACAAAGTGGCAAGACGAAGCTGGTAAGGCACTGGCAACATCACAAGTGGAAATCAAAAGGGAATTCCCTGACTACTCCGCAATTGGTGATAGTACAGTCCTTGTCAGTTCGCATCTTGAGGCCGTTAAGGGACATGTCCCTAAGTACAAGGAACAGATTGCTCATTTGTATGAGAGCTATTCCAAAATTCTTGAGGATATGAAGGTTGAATACTGTGTTCAGGTTGGTCGGACGAGTTGGGATAACTCGTCTGACTTTAATACTGAAAATGATTACACCTATCCGGCTAAGCAGGTTTCTGAAGAAGTTTACACCTACTTTGCTGGGCTTTCTGACTCGACTGTGCTTGCTACGGGAAGTAGTTCCCCACGGGTCAAAATCAACAGTAAAATGTGGAATGCCTTGGGGATTTCTCCTCGAGCATATTGGCCCAGTAGTCATGATGATGCCGAATGGTGGATTAGTAATGTTTCTGAGAAATACTACCATCGGTACTCTATTGTGTCGGCTGGCGAACAAAAAACTACTGATTGGGTCGCTGTCTCAGAAGATGTCTATGGGAAACATTGGGAAGATCTTGGTATGGCCATTCTTACCAAACCCTTTGGCGTCTTTGAAGATGATGTGATTGAAGAAGCTTCTCCTCCTGGAATGGCACTTGTCGGAAACTCAAAGTACGGTGAGTGGAAACAGGATAGCGGGGGCGGTGGTTCTTTTTGGGAGTTTTACGGTAAATACCAGTTCTACTCAATGCTATTGGGTGGAAACCGTTACTACCACTCCGAGTGGGATACTTGGAACCGCGACTATCGTGGTCGAGGTGCCTACTATGGTGTTGGCAGTAATGGGTATACAAGGTACGGCACATACAGTGACCGTGTTGCGAGCTCGCCTCGATACTCAAAGAGCACTTTTGCTTCCCAAGGAGGATTCAAGAGTGCGGCATCTGATGTTAAGTCTGGCAATTTCAACGCCAGCCGGACATCTACTGTTCGAGGTGCTGGTGCCTCCGCCAGAGGCGGTGGTCCTGGCGGTAGCGGTAAGTAGCGTTTATCTTTAAAACACTAACAAATAACCCGAAAGGAAACACACATGATTCTTAACCTTGCGACCTTGCTTCAGTCACTTGTTTTTTCTGCTGGCGAAATTGCCGCCATGATCGGCGTCCTATTTGTGGCCAAGTTGCTTGTTGACTTGTTCACTCAAGTTGAATATGACGAAGAGATCGAAGGGCGTAGCAACCTTGCGGTTGCTTTGCATCGAGCTGGATTTTTTGCCGGTATCGGTATCGGTCTTCTGGCTACGGTCAGTGATGCTTCCGGACATTTCTGGAAAAGCATTGCTCTCATGTTCTGGGATGGTGCAAACATCGCATTCATGATGCTTATTGCCAAGTTTGTTCTTGATCAGGTTATTATCCCTGGTGTTCAAAATACCAGGGAGATCCTGGACGGGAATCTGTCTGTAGCATGGGTTGAGTTCGGTGGCTATATTGCTACTGGTCTCATTGCCTACGGCGCAGTCAGTGGTGAAGGTGGCGGACTTTTATCCAGCTATGTCTTCTTTGTCCTTGGGCAGGTGGCACTTGTTATTGTCACTGTTCTTTTTGAGAAGTTCACACCTTTCAATTTGATTAAGGAAATTCACGAGGGAAATGTCTCTGCCGGTGTTATGCTGTGTGGGATTCTCATATCTCTCGGTGTTGTTCTCGAAGCCAGTCTATCTGGTCCGTTTGTCGGATGGACGACTGATATATTCAGTTTCGTGGTTTATGCTGGTGTGGGACTTGTTTTCCTCTGGGCCATTTACTTGGCTGTGGATAAACTTTTCTTGCCCAATACAACCATGACTGTTGAGATTCAGCGTGACAGGAATGTCGGCGCCAGTGCTCTGACGGCCACGATGATGGTTGTCTGCAGCCTGGTTGTTGCACATGCTGCGCTCTGATCAAAAAACATGATCTTTTCTAATGCCTTGCTCCTAACGGAGCAGGGCATTTTTATTGACTTTTTATTATATTAGTGTATAATTGTGCGTTAGAGACCGTACATTGACTTTCAACCAAAATGGGAGGCTCGCATAATGACGTCTGTTCAACTCGGCATTAATATGCCAAGAAAGCATGGGGTTGCCAGGATTCTGCTTGGCTCATCAATGTTTTTCACAGGAGCTAGTGGTTTGGTTTCCGAGTATGTTCTGGCAACTGTGGCTACATATATTCTCGGTAACTCTATTGAGCAAATGTCGATCACTGTGGCTCTTATGATGTGTGCCATGGGTATTGGTGGATGGGTCCAACGATTCATTAAAGACAATGCTCTGATAGATAAGTTTATATTGCTTGAGACAATACTGGCACTTCTGATTGGGTTCGCTCCAATTTGTATCTATGCAGCCTTTGGGCTGATGGAGCACCACTTTTATGTTGTTATGTACTTTTTCATGATTGCAATAGGTATGCTAGTTGGGTTTGAAATTCCTCTAGTCATGCGAATTAATGAGAAGTATGTAGGTGCTCTGAAGGATAATGCCTCTGAAATATTTGGAATGGATTACATCGGAGCATTTGTCGGAGCTTTAATCTGGGCACTCTTCTTGCTGAAGACATTTCCTTTAACGGAAATCAGCTTCCTGGTTGCTGGTAGTAACTTTATTGTTGCAATTGTGACCTTTGGTTACTTTGCTTCAAAGGGTTCAACTGTTAGGACCAAGACTCTGTTTGTTCTGATCATGTGTCTAGTTGCTCTACTGCTTTATGGCGGTCTGAGTAACAGAGCTTGGAGTAATAAATTAGAACAACGTCTTTACGACGATCCGATCATTTTAGCAGAAACCACTCGGTACCAACGGATTGTGGTTACTCACTACAACAAGACTGATGATTACCGTCTGTACATTAATGGCAATCTTCAGTTCTCGAGTGTGGATGAGGCTATTTACCACGAACTTCTAGTCCATCCGGTAATGAATTTGGCCAAATCCCACCAAAGAGTTCTCATACTTGGTGGTGGTGATGGTCTTGCTGTACGGGAGGTTCTAAAATATCCGGACGTTTCAAGTATTCACCTTGTGGATCTTGATCCGGATATGGTCAGGATCTGTCGTACGCATCCGGCCCTGAGGGCATTAAATGGTGGTGCTTTTGATAGTGCCAAGATTACGACTTCTGTCCCTGATATCTCAACGAAGTATTTGAGAAGGGTTATGCAAGATTCACCAGATTCTCCTCGTGGTGAGGTGATAAAGGAAAGAGTTGCTAGGGTTGAAGTTATCAACATTGATGCAGATCTTTTCCTTAATTCCGTAAAAGGACTTTGGGACGTTGTAATCATTGATTTCCCAGACCCGAGCTCTGTTGAGCTAACAAAGCTCTATAGCAAGCAGTTCTACCAGAAGCTGAGACGACTTCTGGCACCTGGTGCTCTAGTCTCCATCCAAGCAACTTCTCCGTATCATGCCAAGGAAAGCTACCTGTGCATTAGGCGGACAATGGAAGCTGCTAGATTTAGCACTTTGCCCTACCATCAGAACGTTCCTTCGTTCGGGGACTGGGGGTGGTTTCTGGCAAGTACCGAAAAGGATTCATCGGTCATCCGAGTGCAAGCAGAAAATGTTGCTTTTGATGTTGATACTCGCTATATCACCAAGGATGTATTTCTTTCTTCCATGGTGTTTGGCAAAGGTTCTCTGACGTCAAAGCACAAGAAAATTAACTCCTTAATGGAGCCCAACCTGCTAGCATTCTATCGGGATGAAAGTTGGTTGATTGATTAAGTCATATCGAAGACCCCGGCACATATGTGCCGGGGCTTTTTTATATTGCAACTCTGTGGTAGATTCTTTTATAGAGAAAGTTCTAAGAAAAGGAAATGGCAATGCAAATGGAATATATTGGAGAACATTGGTATATCTGGTTGTCTGTTGTGGCATTTGGATATGCTTCTGCTCTGTACATCTTTTTCGGACTTTTGAGAAAAGCTAAACAGGAGGGTAGTTTATCTCAATCTGTATTCTTTTCATATACTTTCAAAATGATCGGCTTTGGCCTTATTGGAACTAGTGGTCTTATCTTTTTTGCACTTTCTTTAGTTTTCAATCTTAGGTCTTGAAAAACTTAACCCCACTGGAGTGGGGTTTTATGTATTGACTTTTTATAAAAATTACGATAGTTTCAGAAAAGAGCTGTGGGAGTCTCAAAAACACCAAAAGGAGCTTTAACATGCGGAAAATGGGATCCAGTAAGGGTTTTGCCCTTATCGAGCTACTGGTTGTTATTAGCATCATTGGTATTCTCTGTATTGCTTGTTTAATCGGAACTGCTGCTTTTGTTGGAAATTTCTGGTTTACCGAAGGTGGCATCTTGAGAAAGGCTCAGTTGCAAGATGAAAGCCTGGTTTCTGTTCGGGATGTGAGAAGGAATATTTTCTCATATTCTGTTGTCATCATCGAGAACAGTGATGGAGAAAGAAAGACAGTCAACGTTGGGTCAAATATTTTGTTTAGCTACGATCTTGAAGAAACTGAGTGAGCTTTGCCATTCAATGTCCCGCACCATGTGCGGGGCTTTTCTTTTTACCTATATTATAGTACTATCCTTAATTGGAACTGTTTTACCTCTTTTCATAAGGAACGCTGTATGTTGAATGGTGCTGTTTGTCGTTCGAGGCCCCCTAAGAGTCTTCCCGATGCAAAATCTCTTCTGGATAAGAAGTTGGCGACTCTTCCTGTCAAAGACCGGGACGAGATCAGGGCTGTCATGGAAGGGAGAAATGTCAAATCTGAGACCATAAGGAAAATCCTGAGGAAACATGGGTTCAAGGGTCGGGCCAAGCAGCTGGTTACCAGCAGGTTGAAAATGTAGAAAAGGTACGCGAGGACTAAGGTCCTCGCTTTTTGCTATACTGTCTCCATGAAAAGACATAATGTGCCAACTATTTTTGCCATCTTTGGTGTTACCGGGGATTTGGCTCAGAAAAAAATATTTCCAGCTCTATTTGATTTATACAAAAAGAAATTACTTCCCGAAAAATTTCAAATAGTCGGTATTGCAAGAAGAGATCTTTCACTTGATGAGTTTAAAGATTTTGTTAGAGATACTATTGATGGAGAGGATGGCTTTATTGATCATCTTAAATACTCACAGGGTCAGTTTGATGATGGGACTACATACCAAAAGGTAAAGGATCTAACAGAAGAAATTGATAATGAATGGGGACAGTGTTCGAATAAGCTGTTCTATCTTTCAGTGCCTCCGTCTTTGTATGAGCTCATATTAAACAATCTCTCTTCTGCAGATCTTTCTAAGGTTTGTGATGATATGAATGGTTGGACCAGAGTTTTGATAGAGAAACCCTTTGGTAAAGATGTGGATACTGCAAGAAAGCTAGATGAACTACTAGGGAAATTATTCAAAGAAGAACAAATATATCGTATAGATCATTATTTAGGGAAACAAACTTTACAGAATATTTTAGCTTTTAGATTCTCAAATACAATTTTTGAACCTTTATGGAATAGAAAATATATTAAATCTATTGATATAAATCTTTTTGAAGAGAAAACTATTGAAAGAAGGGGATCTTTCTATGATGAAAATGGTGCTCTAAGGGACGTTGGTCAAAACCATATTCTACAAATGTTGACCTTGGTTGCTATGGAGATGCCAAAATCAATGACTTGTAGTGTTATAAGAAATGAAAGAGAAAAAATTCTTTCAAAAATTACAAAAAGAGGAGAAACTATTAGAGGACAATACAAAGGGTATTTGAATACTGAGGGTGTAGCCAGGGACTCAAAAACTGAAACATTCTTTAGAACAGTTGCTTGTATAAAAAATAGTAGATGGAAAGGGGTTCCTTTCATCCTAACAAGCGGTAAGGGTCTTTCGGAGTCCAAAGTTGAAATTATAATAAATTTCAAAGATATGACCACAGGTTCCTTTATGCCAAAACAGCATAAGGATCAGGAGTGCAATAAGATAACTATTAATATTCAACCAAAAGAGAAAATCTCTATACTTTTCTGGGTTAAAGTCCCTGGATTTCTGGATAAAGTGGAACCCAGAGAGCTATCTTTTTCTTTCCATAATGAAAAGAATGAACATATCAATGCATATGAGAAGGTGTTATTTGATTGCATATCAGGGGATCAGACATCTTTCATTAGTACCAAGGAAATATCTTCTAGCTGGAAATATATAATGTCTGTAATGGACAATATGCAAAATAAAGATTTAATTAATTATAAAGTTGGAGAAGATCCAAATAACATAAAATAATATGAGATTAGGATACATTGGTTTAGGGAAAATGGGTAAAAACATGGTCAAGCTAATGCTTGAGCAGGGTATTGAAATTGTTGCATTTAACAGATCACTCGAGTCTGTAAAAGAGGTAGAAAAAGATGGGGCTATAGGAGCATATTCATATGAAGATATCTTCAAAAATCTAGATACGGACCAAAGAATCATTTGGTTAATGGTTCCTCACGGTGCAGTAGACCAGGTACTGACTGATCTTAAGCCACATCTAAAGGCAAATGATATTGTTATAGATGGTGGTAATTCAAACTACAAAGATACTCTAAGAAGAGGAAAAGAAATGGAAGAGATGGATATTGTTTATATGGACGCTGGAGTTTCAGGTGGTCCTTGGGGAGCAAGACATGGAGCATGTCTTTTAATTGGAGGAGATAAGGATGTGTATAACTTACTTGAACCAATCTTTCAAGCGGCAGCTGCTCCAGATTGTTATCAGTATCTAGGTAAGCTAGGTGCAGGACACTTTGCGAAAATGGTTCACAATGGAATTGAATATGGAATGATGCAAGCAATTGGTGAGGGTATGAATGTTATTAGAGAGTCAGACTTTGATTTCAGCCTAAAAGACGTCGCCAGGATATATAACTGTAGGAGTGTTATAGAGTCCAGACTAGTTAACTGGCTACATGAAGGATATGAAAAATATGGAGAAGAGTTGGAAGATATCTCTGGAGAGGTGACACACTCTGGTGAAGGACAGTGGACGATTGAGACAGCTAAGGAAATGGGGCTTGAAGTTCCAGTTATTGAAGAGTCATTCAACTTTCGTGTGAACTCTAAAGGAAACCCAAGTTACACTGGTAAAGTTGTTTCAATGTTAAGAAATATGTTTGGTGGACATGATGTTTCAAAAGATGAGTAACCTTCTTAGGTTGGCAGAGAAGGTTAGGGAAGATTTTGAAAATTCTTCTATACCTAGAGAAAAACTAATTAATTTGTACTCAAAGTATAATCAGGCAGTTGATGCTGAAAATTTTATTGAAACAGCTATTAGAATCTTCCCTAGACTTAATTGTGGACTTGCGTCTATATATTTACAAAGTTTAATTAAGGAAGGTAAAGTAACTAGGGGTAAATATAAAGGGATTGATCACACATTCATAATGTTTGATGATAATCGTGTATTAGATATAACTGCAGACCAATATGGTGGTCCTAGAGTATATTTGGGCAAACTTAAAAAACCCTGGTCATTAATATGAAAGGTATTTCTCAAAAAATAAGTGGCTTAATCAAGGGTCCAGAACCTGTCCTTTTTATGATATCTGGAGGATCTTCTTTATCTGTCTTAGATCATGTAGATATAGGTTCTTTAGGGTCTCACTTAACAATATCTGTTATTGATGAAAGATTTAGTACTGATCCAAAGGTAAATAACTTTTGTCAGTTAGAGCAAACCAAGTTTTTTGACAGATGTATCAAAAAAGATGTTGAGATTACAGGCACCAGGATACACAAAGGTGAGTCATTACCCAAGGCCGTAATGGATTTTAAAAAGAATATATATAAATGGAAAAAAGAAAGAGGTGGCAAAGTTGTTGCTCTTTTGGGCATTGGTAAAGATGGTCATACTGCTGGTGTAATGCCATATCCAGAGAATGAAAAATTATTCAAAGACCTATTTTTAGATGAGGAGTGGGTAGTATCATATGATGCAAAAGAAAAGAATGAATTTCCTTTAAGATTTACAGTTACTCTTACTTTCCTAAAAAAGGAGGTGGATCATGGAATAGTTTTTGCCAAAGGAAAAAAAGAGGCCTTGAAATTGTTGAATGATAAAAATAAGAAAATACATGAAGTTCCTGCAAAGATACTAAAAGAAATGAGAGACATTCATATGTTTACAGAATAAAACGATATGCTATCATCGTTTGTGGAACTGAACATTTTTTGAAAAGGAAGATAATGACTCAAGTTGCTACTGTCTGTGGGCCTGTGGTTTGGGCTGAATGTGAAGAAGTTTCTGAGAGGTTCGGACTTAGTCTCGTTGATATTTCAAATGCCTTTAAGGTTGATCCTCCTGGGACTAGGGAGATACTCAAATCAGTGAAAAACATGGAAGTTTTTACTGAATTAAGGCAGGTGTTTGAGTCTGCTTATCCTGGGTCAACGTGTCAAGCTCAGGTTCTGGCAAAAATGATTGATGTTTCCATGGATTTCTCTGAGGCTGAAGAATGTCTTGTTTTATCAGGTAGATTCTCAGGAAATATCATTTTTTACCTAGCTTTAAACAAGTGCATTACTTTCGCGCAAGGAGCTCAGTGGAGAGAACTTCTTTCTAAGACTCTAATCAGGAATGCAAAACCAACTGAGCACTTGGTAAGGCAGGTTATTAAAGAAATGGTGTCTAATGAAAAATGGAAGATTTTTCACTCTGTGAAGAGATATTCAAATTTGGCAAAAATTGTCCTTTGTGACATATTAGCCAATGCTAATAGTCAGGCTGACAGGAAACGTGTTGTTGGCAGTGCAAAGGGTATTTGCACTGCTATTCATTACGAGGCGATTAGAGCAATTGTCAGGAATTCATAAAAATCAAGACCCATACTGCTGGGTCTTTTTTGTTACTCTTTACCAAAAAGTGTAATTGATGTAGGATCTGGTTTAGAAACTGACCATTGAAAGGAACTTGTATGGAAAATATTATTGCTAAACCTCGAGACTAGGAAGATTGTCTTCACCTTGGATCAATCTTAGGGGTTGAGCCAGGTGATATGGCAGATGCCTATGGGATATCACCTGAGTCTGAACTTGAGACTCTTCTGGAAATCTACAGGACTAGTGACATTGAAAGTCTTTGGTGTCTTTTTAATAAGGCTCCCAAACACACTCATTGTCAAAAAGAGGCACTTGACAAGATTATCTCTACCACTGACAGTTTCGATGTCGCATTACGTGCTGCTTCTCAAGCACAGAGATTGTCTTCGCTTCTGTATGAACAGGCTATGGTCACGGCTTGTCGTTTAGCAAAAAATACTGATATTCACAGGCTATGGAGCCAGAGCTTTGTTAATGGTAAACCACTCAAGGATGTTGTGGAAAAGCGCTTAGCTGCTGTGTCACATAAGGAAAAGTGGAATATGTACGGAAGAATCAAAATGTACAAAGATCTTTCTGTTATTGTTCTTGCAAGCATTGTTGACACTTCTCAAGACAGGAGTGAGCTCCTGAAGGTTCACAATATCGCCAAAGGATTATCTGATCGATTGCTGTATCGTACCATCAAAGCAATTGTTGGAGCATGAGTATGTTAAAGACCCACACTGCTGGGTCTTTTTATATGATAAAATACTTCCATATGGAAGAGGCTATAAAATCATTTAATGAACAGTTTTTATTTGATCCCGTAATTGTAAATGGAGAAAAGTTAACTAACCATAAGAATATCGTACTTGCAGGAATGGGAGGATCACACTTGGCTGCTGGGATTATAAAATCATATAAACCAGGAATAGATATATATGTTCATAGGGCATATGATTTACCACCGTATGATGATGAATTTCTTAAAGATTCTCTTTTAATTGCCTCATCATACTCTGGGAATACAGAAGAAGTTATTAGTTTTCTAGATGAAGGATTAGCCAAGGGTTACCAAATGGCAGTAATATCGACTGGTGGGGCACTAATAGAAAAAGCTAAGGAGTTTAACCTCCCTCACATTGAGATACCAGATACAGGAATTCAGCCAAGAAGTGCCTTGGGATACTCTACAATAGCCTTAGCAAAGTTTATTAAAGATGATGAGATACTTAGAGAGTTAAAGAATATAAAATTAGACCCAGAAGAGTTTAGATCATCTGGAGAGGAATTGGCTAGAGGATTGGAGAATAAAATACCTATAATTTATTCTTCAACAGATAACCTGGGAATTGCTTATAATTGGAAAATAAAAATGAATGAAACAGGTAAAATTCCTGCTTTTTATAATATCTTTCCTGAAATGAACCATAATGAAATAGTGGGTTTTGATAACGTTGAATTGTCTAAGAATTTTAAATTTATAATATTGAAAGATAGAGATGATCATAAGATGGTCCAAAAGAGAATGGAAGTTTTTGAAAAAATCTTTGAGGAAAAGGGTCTTGAAGTTATAAAGCTGGAACTAGAAGGAGAAAACACTTTTGAAAAGATATTTAAGTCCTTGCTCTTGGCTGACTGGACAGCTTTGTCTGTTGCAAAAATATATGGTTCTGATCCAGAAAAAGTTCCGACAATTGAAAAGTTTAAGTCTCTAATAAAATAAAATGTATCTTCTTTTCGACATAGGTGCTACAAAAACACGCTTGGCTGTTTCAAAGGATAAAAGAAGTTTTGATAAACCTGTTATCTTTGATACTCCAAAAGATTTCAATGAGGGAATCAAAAAAATAGTCAAAGAAGCAAGAAAACTAACCCCTAATAACTTCAGGGCAGTTTGTGGTGGTATTACAGGTACTCTTGATAAAGATCATTCTAAGCTAACAAGATCACCAAATCTGTCTTCCTGGGTTATGCAACCTATTCAGGAAAAACTAGAGCAGGAGTTTAAGTGTCCAGTTTTTATAGAAAATGATGCAGCTATAGTTGGACTTGGAGAGGCTCTTGCTGGATCTGGTATAGGAGATTCAATTGTAGTCTATATCACAGTAAGTACTGGAGTTGGTGGAGTTAGAATTGTTAACGGGGAAATTGATGAGCATAGTTATGGATTTGAGCCAGGAAATGAACTTCTAGACATGCAACACTCATTGGAGGATATGGTTTCAGGAAGTGCTGTGATGGAGAGATTTAATAAAAAACCATTTGAAATTCCACAATCTGACCATCTTTGGAATGAATTAGCAGAGAAACTCGCTTTTGGACTCCACAACTCGATTGTTCACTGGTCTCCTGATAGTATAGTTCTTGGTGGATCCATGATAGTTGGAGATCCTGCTATAAGGATTGAAGATGTAAAAAGATACCTCAAGGAGATATCGAAGGTGTATCCAAATATACCAGAGATAAAGAAGGCAAGACTTGGTGCCTTCGGAGGAATATATGGTGCTATTTATTACTTAAACAATAGATTAAATGATTAAAGATTTCTTAATGAAAAAAATGTTGGATAAGCAACTAAAAGGTGTACCCGAAGACCAAAAAGAAAAGATAATCACAGCCATAAGCAAGAATCCACAACTTTTCCAGAAGATAGGTAAAGAAGTACAAGAAGAGATGAAAGCAGGCAAAGACCAGATGCAATCCACTATGTCTGTTATGCATAAATATCAATCTGAACTAAAGGATCTGTTATAATATATTTGGAGAAAGGAGGTTTCGGTGGAAGGTAGATTTCGATTACTGACTAGTAGGCTAAAAGAATTTCTAGAGACCTGGAAGAAGAGAAGAAAGGAGATATCAGATCTTTGTGTAAATATTAGGCAAGCCAGTAAGAGGCTTGAGGGTCTTGATGCTCAACAACAAAGAGAGCTTGATGAGTTACGAAAGCGTCAAGCACACGAAAAGAGCGTTCTCATAGATTCAATTGAGTCTATGAAAGACGAGGTTGTGATCAAAAGGGCTAATCTTAAGCAGTGGTTTGAGGCAGAGGATCCAAAAATCCATAGCTTTGCCAGGATTGCATCTAAGATCTGGTTAAGTCCCAGAAGGCAAATTAAAAGAGCCTTGAAAATAATCAGGAGCCAATCATCATAGTAGATTGGCTTTTTCTTTTATCGTGGTAATATTCAATTAGATATACCCTGGTCTTTTTAGAAAGGAGGTGTGTCATGAATGGAAATGGGGAGTTGCAAGTATTTTTGAGAAATGTAGGTGCTATCGAAGCACAGAAAAAAGAGCTTCGAAGGCTACGGAGAGAAATTGTGAGGGTTGAACGAGAGCTTCTCGGACAACCTGATATTGATCTCCAGAAAAGGCTCGAAGAACTTACTAGAGAGCACAAGGAAGCACTTGAAGCTTTCTGGGTCGTACACAAGGAGTTTAATAAAGGCCCCAGGCCCCAGGCAAGAAGAAGGAACGTCTCATGAACACGTGTACCAGTAGACTAGGGTAGAACCGACACTTTATTTAGTAGTGTCGGTTTTTTTATTGCACGAAATATCATTTGTGATATAAAGAGTTTGGAACAAAATAAGGAGGCCTAAATGTCCAACCCTACTCCACTGACAGATGATCATGTAAAAAATGTTTGTAAGCCTGGAACCACTGAAGCCTGTGCTTTTCTTTCCAGCTCTGGTCTAGATTTATGTTGTGCAAAGAGGTCTTTTCTTGAATCAAATATAAGACAAAGACTTGCAAAGGGGACAATGAGAGCTATTGGAGATAATTGTTCTGGTCCTCCTGATTTCAAATAAGACATTCTTTAAAAACTCGCACTAACTGTGAGTTTTTCTTTTAGATTAATTGATAAGGTCAAACAATCTTGCTAGGATTGATCCCATGTCACTTTCAATTGGTATTGTTGGACTTCCTAATGTTGGTAAGTCTACACTTTTTAATGCCTTAACCAAAAAATCAGTTCCAGCTGAAAATTTCCCATTTTGCACCATAGATCCGTCTGTTGGTATTGTTGCTGTGCCTGATTTTAGGTTGGAGAAACTAGCGGATTTTAGTAAATCAGCTAAAAAGATCCCAGCAGCAATTGAGTTTGTTGATATTGCCGGACTTGTAAAAGGAGCATCAGAAGGAGAAGGATTGGGTAACCAATTCCTTTCACATATTAGAGAAGTAGATGCCATATTGCATGTAGTTAGAATATTTGAAGACGAAGACATACACCATGTTCATGGTGAAGTTGACCCACTGTCAGACGTAAGAACAATCCAAACAGAACTAATTTTAGCAGACTTGCAGACTATAGAAAGAAGGTTGGCTTCTTTAGAAAAAGAGGTAAAAAGAGGAGATAAGAAGATAATTCTTGAAAAAGAATTGCTTTTGAAGGTTCAAGATAAGCTTCAGGAAGGTGTTTTGGCAATTGACCTTAATCTAACTAAAGAAGAGGCTGAGACTATAAAGTCACTTCATCTAATTACTAGAAAACCTGTTCTTTATGCTCTGAATAAAAAACAGAATGCTAGAAACTTAGATGAGTTGGATGATCCAAGATTTACCGAGTTAGTAGATTTCATTGGAAACTATACTCTGGTTGATTTTGGCGTTGAATTTGAGCTCAAAGATTTTGATAAGGATGAGAAAAGTGAATTTAGGAAAGAATTAGGTGGAGCGCCAGATGACGGGATAGATGAAATGATTAGAAAAGGGTATGAGTTATTAAACTTAATCACTTTCTTCACAACGGGGGAAGACGAAACAAGGGCTTGGACAATTGTGGATGGTTCTACTGCTCCAAAGGCTGGAGCTGCAATTCATACTGATTTCGAGCATAAATTTATTAAAGCTGAAATAATATTCTGGAATGATCTGCTCGAGGCTGGTTCTTATGGAAAAGCGAGAGAAAAAGGATTGGTTAGGACTGAGGGTAAGGAGTATGTGGTTGTAGACGGTGATGTTGTGGAGTTTAAGATATAAAATAAGTATTATTGCCTTTGGTGTAGCAAGGAAGTTCTAGTATAAAAAATGCCCCCAGTTTGAGGGCATGATAGCAACCGAAGTAAACTTTCTTGCTTATGGAGTCCGTGTCGGGATAGCTATCGTACCCCAAACCCATAAGAAGCTTATCTCGGGCTAAGTTTCGTTCCCGGGGCATAACCCTTGGTCGGGAAGGATCCTTCGCTTCCTGTATAGTAGCATAGCTAAAATATTTGTCAAATGAGAATATTGTTTAGAGAGCGTATCCTTGGTAAGACAGGTGTGTTGGGTATGCTCGGTAGTAGGCCTTAAAGAAGTATGGCCGGTTTGATTTTTTGAAGAAAGAGATGCTCACAACAAGAAAACCATCCATACTATCGTTTACCCTGATATCAATCATAATTCGATTGGCTAGCTCGAAGGCTCTCTCTAGCTCTTTCAAAATGGGACAGTGATCTGAGTGTTGATCATTAAGTCCGTAAACAGATTTTATCAGCTTACTTTCTATTGTCATTGCTGTGGCAAGCATAGAGGCAAATTTTTGATCTTCTTCGCAGAGATCCAGCACGGCTTGATCCTTTGAGACTCCGGTTTTCCTGGGAATCATGGCGATTTCTCCTTTCAAGGACGTGGCTCGTTGGGGCCTTGGTGGATAGAACTAGTTTCAGTAGGAAGATTATGACACTCTTTTCATACTGTCAACAAAAGAATATAATAACTTCATATGAAAAAACACTTACCACTAATTGTAGCCCTACTTTTACCAGTTGTTGTAGTAGCTGGAATTCTATTAACAATCTATATTTCTAAGGTACAAATTGAGCCAACATATAACATGGTATATGTCTTAGATAACCCATATCCATCATCATACGCAGGATACAGGTATGACGTAAAGGAAGGACAAATTGTAAAGACTAACCTACCAGAAGCACCAAGTAATACTTATAGAGAAAATAGTAACGATCCGAAGTTATATATCTATGACTTTGATACAGAGACTTCTAAAGAGATTATTGATATAAGTGATATTCAAATTGAGAAAGTTGGCAGCGTCTCTCCTGATGGCTACTCCGTATCATATTCATATGGAAGAAACTCCGGAATCTTTGAAATATTTGGAGGATATAGTAGTGAAAGAGTTTGGTTGGTTAAGCATGGTAACAGTGGAGTATATAAAAAAGTAGATATACCAACATCTGATTATTATAGGAACCCAGAAGTATTGGGTTGGATAAGTAAATAATATGGACAAGAATCAATTATTACAATTAGTAAAAGAGTCAGTAGATAAGGGAGAGATATCCAAATCTGAAGTAAACTCTCTTTTCCAAAAAGATGGAAATCACGCAAGTAGGATTATCAACATTCTGTATGCTATCGGTGGAATAGTTATTCTAGCTGGTGTCATTGCACTAATCGCTCAAAACTGGGAAAGCTTACCTTCATTTGCAAGAATCCTGACCACCCTTGGCATGTCTATAGCTTTATATCTTGCCGCTTCTCTAGTCGTAAAAAGTAAAGAAGTTCTTTCACAAGTTCTGGCCGCAGTTTCTTTTGCGCTACTTCCTGTTGGTATAGGTGTTTCAATGTATGAAGGAGGGTCATTGATCGATAGGCCAGTTGATTTTGTTGTAATCTCTGGAATATCAACAATAGTTTCTGTAATATCGTATTTCACATTAAAGAAACTTCCTGTAACTATAATCTTCAACACCGTCTTCATTACAGCCCTAACATATAGTTTCGTATCACTAATCATGGAGAATGTCGGCTACACTGAGTTTAATGTATTCACCTATCTAACCATGGCTATTGGTATCTCGTACATAATTTTAGGAAGATATCTTTCTAACGAAAGATTAAGACAGCTACTTGTATCTATTGGAACACTAGGGCTTTTGATTGCAGGTATAACTCTTTCTGGACTTTGGGATGTTCTCTACATATTTATATTGTTTGCAGTATTTTTATTGAGTTCATATTGGAAGAAAAGATCAATGCTTGTCTTTGGGTCAATCTTCCTAATCTCCTATCTTTTTGAAATTACTTCAAAATATTTTGCCGGAAGTGTTGGCTGGCCAATTGCTCTAATTCTCCTTGGAATTTTGACAATTGCAATTGCCATAGTAACCTTTAGGGTTAGTAGAAAATATATAAATGAATGATTACGATCACAAGAAGATAGAGGGGAAGTGGCAAAAAGAGTGGGAAAAACAAGAGTTGTACAAAGTAGAGGATAAAGATAAGGATAATTTCTATACTTTAGTTGAATTTCCATACTCATCAGGAAACCTTCATATTGGTCATTGGTATACTTTTGCTGTACCTGACATATACGCAAGATATATGAGGATGACTGGAAAGAATGTCCTGTATCCAATAGGTTTTGATTCTTTTGGTTTGCCTGCTGAAAATGCTGCTATAAAAAGAAATTTAAACCCAAAAAAGTGGACTGATGAAAATATTGAGTATATGAGGGGACAGCTAAAGTCTATTGGTGCTTCTTTTGATTGGTCTAGAGAGCTAAAGACATCAGATCCTGATTACTATAAATGGACACAATATATCTTTACAAAGATGTTTGAGAAAGGTTTGGCGTATAAGTCAGAAGCTGCAGTAAACTGGTGTCCTTCTTGTATGACGGTTTTGGCTAACGAGCAGGTTGTAAATGGGTTATGTGAAAGGTGTGATACTGAAGTAGAGAAGAAAAAACAGGAACAATGGATGTTGAAGATCACAGATTATACTGAGGATCTTTTGAGTGGTCTAGATGATCTTGATTGGCCAGAGGAGATAAAGGAATCACAAAGAAACTGGATTGGCAAAAGTAGAGGAATGCTTTTGAAGTTTAAGGTGGGTGATGGAGAGGTTTCCGTTTTCACCACAAGACCTGACACTATATGTGGTGTTACATATATAGTTCTTGCCCCAGAACATCCATTGATTGATAAGTTAGATATTAATAATAGGAAGGAGGTAGAAGACTATATCGGGAAGTCACTCAAAAAAACTGAACTAGAAAGACAAACAGATCAGAAAGAAAAGACTGGTGTAAAACTAGAAGGGGTTTTTGCTAGGAATCCGATAACTAATGAAGAGGTGCCAGTATACGTTGCTGATTATGTTCTAGCAGCATACGGAACAGGTGCTGTTATGGCAGTTCCAGCTCATGATGATAGAGACTTTGATTTTGCTAATAAGTTTGGGTTGCCAATTAAAGAAGTTGTAATACCAAATAGAGTTGATAAAAAAAATCCACCAGTTCCTGGAAAGAAATCAGTAGAAAGACAAAATGTACATGTTGTTGTAAAGAATCCAAAAGATGGAAAGTATCTTCTACTGAAATGGAAAGAGTATGACTGGACAACGTTTCCAATGGGTGGAGTTGAGGAAGGTGAGTCTCTGATTGAAGCTGCCAAAAGAGAGGTTCTAGAGGAAACGGGATATAAGAATTTGATTAATGGAAAAGTTCTTGGTGGTCAAGTTAGAGCTGAATATTTTGCAGCTCATAAAGATGAAAATAGGGTTTCTTTCACTAACCTAGTTACTTTTGATTTGGAGAATGAGGAACAAGATGAGGTTGATGAGGAAGAATCCTCAAAACATGAGGTATGTTGGGTAGATGGGAAAGATCTAACTTTAGAGAAAATGACCCATGCTGAAATGGATGTGTGGATTTCAAGATTAGACAAAGAATCTGGGGCATATACAGGGGATGGTGTGTTAGTTAACTCAGATGCAAGACTTCCTATATTCGGCAAAGAACATGAAAATGAAGAGTTTAGAAAAACAATTACTGGCATTGTTCAGAGAAAAGACGGAAAAATACTTTGTGTAAAATGGAAAGAGTTTGGATGGACATCTCTACCTATTGGAGGAATAGATAAGGGTGAATTACCAGAGGAAGCAGCTCCTAGGGAGGTTCTAGAAGAAACTGGGTATAAAACTAAAGTTGTTAGGAGAATTGGGGGTCCAGTCGAAATGCATTTCTATGCAGAGAATAAGAAAGTATGGAGAAATAGGTTAGACCAAGCTGTTCTTCTGGAGCTGATAGATGACAAACAAGAAGACATTTCTAAAGAAGAAACAGAAAGACATGAATGTATGTGGCTTAATCCAGAGGAAGCAATAAATAATATGACTCACCCGGAGAATAGGCTTTGTCTAGAAAGGTTGGTGAGATCCGATGATTCATATACAGAAGGTGCAGATGAAATAAAAGGATATAACTTTAATGGTATACCTAATACCAAAGTCGAAATACCCGGAGAGAAAAAGACTACATATAGGCTACGAGACTGGTCAGTTGGTAGACAAAGGTATTGGGGTACACCAATACCTGTAGTATATGATCCAGAGGGTAATCCTCACCCTATACCAGAAGAGAATTTACCATGGACTTTACCAGAAGATGTAGACTTCAAGCCAACTGGAGAACCTCCTCTTGCCAAATCAAAGGAATTGAAAGAAAGAACTGAAAAGATTTTTGGTGAAGGTTGGAGACCAGAAGTTGAGACTATGGATACCTTCTTAGACTCTTCATGGTATTTCCTTAGATATATTGATCCCAGAAATAAAAAGGAAATTTCATCTAAAGACATACAGAAAAACTGGATGCCAGTAGATCAATATTTTGGTGGTTCAGAGCACACTACCATGCATCTTCTTTTTGCTAGATTCTTCCAGAGGGTACTATATGACCTTGGGATGGTAACTGAGCAAGAACCATTCAAAAAGAGACTGAACAGAGGCCTTATAATGGGCCCAGATGGCTCAAAAATGAGCAAATCGAAGGGTAATGTCGTTGATCCAGATGAAGTAGTGGAAAGAGTTGGGGCTGACACCGTAAGGATGTATCTAGCTTTTATTGGTCCGTATGCAGAGGTTGGATCATATCCGTGGGATATGGGTGGTATTGTAGGTATTAGAAGGTTCCTAGAAAGGGTTAACTCTATAAAAATTACTGAGTCTAGCGATGCTATAAAAAGCTTACTACAGAAAACAATCAAAAAAGTTACGGATGATTTTATATTATTTAAGTTCAACACTGCTATTAGTAGTCTTATGATCTTTTTAAACTCTGTTCAAAAGGAAGGTATTGGAAAAGATGAGTATCTAGTGTTTCTGAGACTTTTAGCACCATTTGCACCACACTTATTAGAAGAGCTGTGGAAAAAGTCTGGCATGAAAGAGTCAATTCATCTAAGTAAGTGGCCGAAGTATGATGAGAGTATGGTAGTAGAAGAAGGAGTCAAAGTTATGGTTCAAATTGATGGAAAGGTTAGAGGATCTATCTTGGTAGATAAGGATATTTCTGATAATGAGTTAGAAAAAATTGTAACTTCAGATGAGAAATTATCAGGATGGATATCTAAAGATTATGAAGTTAAAAAAGTAGTCAAAAACAGACTAATTAGTCTAATTAATAAAAGTGCTTGACTTTTATTTGACTAAATGATAAAAATTAAACCATAGAAAATATGGATAAGACAAATAACAAAATCACATTTAAACCAAAACAGGTAACAAAGAACCTGATTGCTGTTCTTAACGACCGGGCAAAAGACGTTATTATAAGCCGATACGGTCTTGGTAAAGATACAGAGCGTTTAACTCTTGAGGCTATAGGCCAAAAATATGGTATTACACGAGAGCGTGTAAGACAGATTGAGAATCATTCTCTTAATCAAATAAGAAAATCAGAAGCCTATGATAAGGAGACTTCTGTTTTTGATGATTTAAAGAGTTACATAGATGACCTTGGAGCTATTGTTTCAGAAGAAGACCTCCTAGAGACAATTGCAAAAGATGATAGTACTAGGAACCATATCCATTTCCTACTTGTTCTCGGACATCATTTTATGAAAGATAAGGAAGATGATAATTTTGCTCACAGGTGGTATGTAGACAAAGAGGTAGCTGATGAAATTCATGGAGTACTTGATAAGGTTTACAAGAATCTTTCAGATGATGACATTATTCCGGAGTCAGAAATGATTTCTGACTTTCTAGATTATGTAAAAGATGTTTCCGATAAGCATAGAGATGAAGAAGTTGTCAAAAGGTGGCTTAGACTTTCAAAGAAGATTGGCCGAAATGACTTGGATGAATGGGGAAGGTCAACATCACCAAATATTAATGTGAAAGGTATTCGTGATTATGCATTCCTTGTAATTAGAAGGCATGGATCACCAATCCACTTTAGGGAGGTTGCTAAGTCTATTAACGAAATCTTTAACAAGAAAGCACATGAGGCTACAACTCATAATGAGTTAATTAAGGATCCAAGGTTCGTTCTAGTTGGAAGGGGTCTATATGCTCTTACAGAATGGGGATACACTAGTGGAGTTGTAAAGGATGTTATTAAAGAAATACTTGAAAAAAATGGTCCACTAACTAAAGATGAGGTTATTGAGAAGGTTCTTAAGGAAAGATACGTGAAGGAAAACACAATTATGGTAAACCTTCAGAATCCAAACTACTTTAAGAAGACAAAGGAAGGAAAGTATACTCTAGCGTAATATACAAAAGTCTCCCGAGAGGGAGTTTTTTGTTTGTATATTTGGTAGAATTTTACATATGAAATTGTATGAACAAATGAATAAGGACAACACAGCTTTAGTAATAATAGATGTGGTTAATGGCTGTGCTAACCAAGAGTGTGAAAGTCCTGAGTACGGAATTACTTTTAGTAAAATTAGAGAAATGGTTCCTAGTTTAAAAGAATTTATTGATACATTCCGAAAAGAAGTTGGTGCTCAGATCATATTTATCAATATAGCGCCCTGGGTTAAGGGAGAGGTTGCAGAAAATATTACTGAGTTATACGAGACATACCCTGAGACCAATTACTTTTCAGATAATAATAGTGAGTTCGAGGGCAGTTATTTTGGCATTGATCCTCAAGAAGGAGACATAAGGTTAACTAAAAATACAACTAGCTCATTTGCTGATGGAAAGCTAGGTAAGGTACTAAAGGAAAAAGGAATCAAGTATCTAATAGTTTCAGGTATATTTGGAGATGGTTGTGTAATGGCTACTGTCGAACACGGTTTTGGACTAGGGTATGGATTTGTACTACTCGATGATTTTATAGAAACTACGGATGTCCCAAAAAGGCAAGAGCTACAGAAATTATTAAAAACTATTGCTTGGCCGAATCTAATAGGTCCTGTTATGACAGGAAAAGAGTTTGTTGAATCCTGGAAGGAACAAAAGATTTCTTAGCTATAATTCCAATATCCAAATACACACCCACACAATATTACGATATACTATATATCGTAATGGATATAAACCGCTACATAATTGAAGCTATAATCTTTTTATACAAAAGTTCATTTTTTTGGCTACCGATTATTCTGATCTTTGTGGCTGTCATTCTTTGGATGAGATATATCAGATATGTCTTTCTTTCAAAACAAGAAACTATTTTGCTTGAGATAAAAATTCCCCAGGAAGTAAAGAAATCTCCTGCAGCTATGGAAATTTTTCTTAGTGCTCTATATCAAAAAGGTGCAGCAACATTTATTGATACATATCTTGGTGGAAAAGTACCACCTTGGTTTTCATTAGAGCTGGTATCAATTGGAGGAGATGTTCATATGTTCATCTGGGCTTTTGAGAAGTATAGAACTATGATTGAACACCAGTTATATGCTCAGTATCCAAATGTTGAAATATATGAAGTTGATGACTATACAAAAGGTATTCCACATGACCCTGATAATTGGCCAATGTGGGCAACCTATTTCAAGCTATCTCAGGCAGATGCTTATCCGATAAAAACATATATTGATTATGGATTAGATAAAGACCAAGAAGAGGAGTACAAGATTGATCCAATGACTGCAGTTTTAGAGTACTTAGGATCCTTGAAAAAAGGAGAACAGTGTTGGATACAGATTTTACTTGCTGCGAATAAGTCTGAGGGGTTAGGAGAAGGGAGATTAAAAAAGAAACCTGATTGGAAAAAAGATGTTGAAAAAGAGATTGAGAAAGTTATGGAGCCGTTTTCTCCTGGAGAAGGTAAGTTTCCAAGACCACAAACTAGAGGTGAGCAAGATAAATTGGCAGCACTTGAAAGAAGTCTGTCAAAGCCGGCTTTTGACTGTGCCATTAGGGGTGTATATATTTCAGAGAAAGAATCATTTAATCCAGGAGTTAGTATTCCGGGCCTTATCGGTACCTTTAGACAGTATAGTTCAAATACTATGAATGGCTTCAGGTTGGGTAAGTTTACTGACTTTGACTATCCATGGCAGGATTTTAGAAGAATGAGAAGAAATAAGATTGAGAAACAAATGCTTGAAGCATACAAACTTAGATCTTTCTTCCAAGAGCCATATAAGTTTTTTAAACAAAAACCTTTTATACTTACAACTGAAGAAGTAGCGACAATTTTCCATATGCCAAGCGGTATTGCAGTTCAGACTCCTACATTTACTAGAGTTCCATCTAAGAAAGCAGAGCCACCATCAAACCTTCCACTATGAGAAACTTCCACATTCTCCTAAAAACCGAGAGGCAATTTCTTTTGGCTACAATTTTATTTGTTATCATTCTTTTGGGTATTTTCTTTCAGTTTGCAATCATTGCCCCACAAGATTTCCAAAATGACACTTTAGTTGTCATATCACAAGGACAAACTTTGAAAGAAATTTCTATTCAACTAGAAAAGGAGAAGATTGTGTCATCTGACAAGATTTTCTCTAGAATTATTGTCCTTTTGGGAAGCGAAGGGTCTGTTCAGGCTGGTAGTTACTATTTCAAGGAGCCAGAGAATGCTTTCTCAGTTGCAAAAAGACTGATTTCTGGTGATAAGAGATTGGACTCACTTAGAATTACAATTCCAGAAGGTGTAACACTTGCTACAATGGCGGGTTTATTTGAACAAAAGTTTGAGCAATTTAACAGGGAAGAGTTTATGAGACTAACAGAAGGAAAGGAAGGATATCTTTTCCCAGACACATATTTCTTCTTCCCTGATGTGAAAACCATTGAAATAGTAGAGCGACTAGAGGATGCGTTTAGAGAAAAAACTGTTGAATTAGCAAAGAGGGTGGAAGAGTCTGGAAGAGACTTCCAGGAAATTATTACTATGGCCTCAATTGTAGAAGCAGAAGCATATGACTTGGAAGATAGGAAGTTGATAGCTGGAGTTTTGTGGAATAGATTAGAAATTAATATGCCACTTCAGGTTGATGTAACTTTCAGGTATATAAATGGAAAAGGTACTTTTGATTTGACACTAGATGATCTAAATCTAGATTCTCCATACAATACGTATAAATATACTGGACTTCCACCAACTCCAATATCAAACCCAGGACTTGAATCTATTGAAGCAACTATAGACTATACTCCAAATGATTATCTTTACTTTTTAGCTGATGATTCTGGGAATATTCATTATTCAGAAACTTTTGAGGGACATAAACAAAAGAAGAGTATTTATATAGATTCAAGATAGATTTTATATAAAAAGGCCCCTGTTTTGGAGGCCTTTTGGTTATGCTCGAAGGGACCAGTCGATAGTTCCCAGTGGACTACGATTACTTCTACAGCACAGAATTGTTAGTGGCTCCAAATATAATGGTAACCTGTGCCTATACTCACTGTTAACTGTTTCAGCGAATATACAAATAAAAGCTGAGATATAAGCATCAGCTGAGATATCAGCAGGATCTGTCTTTGAGTCACCTCTTTTCATGTGGCTGACGATCATTCTGGCTATCTCTTTGATGCGTTCATCAGTACATTTTTGACTCGATGCTTCTATGAGTAGAAGTCTCAACTGAGGAGGTGTGATTACGACATTATCCTTGATCAGTTTGGTAAGATCAATTGTGCCAAGTCCAATTTTACTAGCTGACCTTCTGTAAGACTCGAAGCTTGTCTTGCGTTTAATTTGCTCATCAAACAAATCAACAATAAGCGTAAGTACTGGGTTAACCTGTTTAAAACGGGAATCCTTAACCAGGTTTATCGAAACAAATTGCTGACCAGAAGGGTCAATCCCATATCTCAGTATGACGGATTCGCAACCGCCAGGTTTGATGGTACATTCATCAGAAATGTCGAACGCTTTAATTGTTGGCGTGTTGCCATATAAGTAGTCGGCACCAAGGTTTTGAATTTCAGTATCCGTTAAACGTCGCATATCTAGCTCCTTTCAAAGTTACAGCTCTGCCTACATATTCCATATATTGATATGTTTTGTCAATAATGATACAAAATAATAATGAAAAAGGTGTTCGTAGGATTATCTGGCGGAGTTGATAGTTCTGTAACAGCCGCTTTGTTAAAGAAACAAGGGTATGATGTTACAGGAGTATATATAAAAGGATGGTATCCAAGTTGGATTAGGTGTAGCTGGAGAGAGTCAAGGAGGGACGCTATGCGAGTCTGTGCCAAATTAGATATTCCTTTTTTGACACTAGATTTGGAGAAGGAGTACAAAAAAGAAGTTGTAGACTATTTTCTAGAAGAGTACAAGAAAGGAAATACTCCAAATCCAGACATCATGTGTAACAAATACATAAAGTTTGGCAGTTTTTTTGATTTTGCTATGGGAAATGGAGCAGACTTTGTTGCTACGGGTCACTATGCTATCTCCAAAGATTCCAAGTTGTATAGAGGAAAGGACAATGAAAAAGATCAAAGCTACTTCCTCTGGACAATTTCTAAAGAAAAACTACCTAAAATCACATTTCCTCTTGGGGAATATCAAAAAAAGGAAACAAGAAAACTTGCTAAAGAGTTTGGTTTACCAACTTCAGAGAAAAAAGACAGCCAGGGAATATGTTTTCTTGAAGATATTTCCATGGAAGAGTTCCTAAAATATTATTTTCCTCCAAAGGAAGGAAATGTGTTGGATCCAGAAGGTAATGTTATTGGCACTCACGAAGGATCTATATACTATACAATCGGCCAAAGGCGTGGATTTACTACATCCCAAAATATGCAAGCTTTTGTTATTTCAAAAGACATGGAGAAAAACACTATTACTGTCTCAGAAAAAAGGCCGGAAAGAAACTCTGGAGATATTCTGTTACACAAAGAAAACTGGATAACAGTACCAGAGGAAGGAAAAGAATATACTTTTCAATCAAGGTACAGGCAGAAGCCAACTAGATGCAGAATTTCTGGTAATAAACTAGAGATATTAGAAAAATCAGATACACCAACTAGTGGCCAATCAATTGTTGTATATGCTGGAGATGAGTGTTTGGGAGGTGGTATAATATAAGCCATGTTTGATGAGAAAATCCTAATTGAAAAGGCTACAGGAGAAAAAGAATATTTTGATCCTACAAAATTAGAGAATTCTTTACTCAGGTCTGGTGCAAATACAGCTATTGTTGATGAGGTTCTGGAGGAGATTTCAAAAAAGATAACTCCAGGCATGACCACAAAGCATATCTATACATATGCTTTCTCTCTGCTAAACAAGAAGGATAAACCAGTTGCTGCCAACTACTCAACTAGAAGGGCTGTGATGGATCTAGGTCCATCTGGTTTTCCATTTGAGAATTTAATTGCTCATATGTACATGGAAATGGGTTACAGGACACATGTAGGAAGAAGGATTAGGGGTAAGTGTAGCGAGCATGAGGTAGATGTGCTTGCGTACAATGAAGAGGAAGTGATTCTAATTGAAGCAAAATTCCATAACCAACTAGGCATGAGAACGGATACAAAGGTTGCGCTGTATGTCAGAGCAAGATACGAAGATTTAGAAAATGCTGAGATTATGCTTGAGGGTAGAAAGAGAAAGATGACAGAAGGGTGTCTTTTTACCAACACAAAGTTCACAAAAGGTGCCATTGATTATGCATCATGTGCGGGAGTAAATCTTGTAGGGTGGAATTATCCAGCAAAAGACAACCTCAATGACTTAATTGAAAAAACTAATATCCATCCAGTAACATCTTTAACCTCTATATCAAAAGCCCAGAAATTGCTACTTTTGGAACAGGGTGTGGTTCTATTGAAGAACATAAAGAAGAATGAGAATCTTTTAGGGCCACTTGGTTTATCAAGTGAAAAGAGGAAAAAAGTTTTGGATGAGATAAATCAAGTTTGCAATGATTAGTTTTAAGGAAAGAGTGTTCAAGGTAGTTAGAAAAATACCAGCAGGTAAAATTTTGACTTACAAAGAAGTAGCAGAAAAGGCTGGATCACCAAGAGCCTCTAGAGCTGTTGGGAATATCTTAAACACCAATTATGATCCTGAAATTCCTTGCCACAGAGTAATTAGATCAGATGGTAAAGTTGGTGGGTATAATAGAGGCAGTAAATTAAAAGCTAAAAAGATACAAGATTAAAAAAGGTGAAGATTACATCGGAACATCTGTAGTTTTTATATGTCATGATGGAAATGGTAGGTATCTTCTAAATAAAAGAAGTGTTAATTGTCGAGATGAGCATGGAAGATGGGATATTGGTGGAGGAGGAATAGAGTTTGGTGACACTATTGAAGATACCTTGAAAAAAGAACTAGAAGAAGAATTTGGATGTTCTGTATTAGAATTTAGTACTCTAGGAACCAGGGAGATACATAGGGAACATGAGGGTAAGAAAACTCACTGGGTATCTTTTGACCACAAGGTTTTAATTAACCCAGAAGAGGTAGAAAATAGGGAACCACATAAGTTCGATGATTTGGGATGGTTTAAATTAGATGAATTTCCAGAACCAATGCATTCGCAGTGGCCAATCTTTTTTGAAAAGTATAAAGATTCTCTATAATGGATAAGTTTGCAGAGATGAAAAAGGTAAGAGACGAAGTAGTTTCTTTTACAGAATCTCCTTTATGTCAGCTTCGTATAAAGGAAGGGTATCTCCCTGTTATTGGTGAAGGAAGCCATGATGCAGAAATTATGTTTATCGGAGAAGCACCCGGCAAAAACGAGGCTGAAACAGGAAGACCATTTTGCGGTGCATCAGGCAGGGTTTTAGATGAGTTACTTCTACATATTAATTTAGATAGAAAAGAGGTTTATGTGGCTAATATTTTGAAAGATAGACCACCGTTAAACAGAGATCCAAAACCAGAAGAAATTGAAATGTACGGACCATTCCTAGATAGACAAATTGAAATAATAAAACCTAAGGTAGTTGCCACCTTAGGAAGATTCTCTGCAAACTATGTTATGAAAAGATATGGACTAGATTTTGAAATAGAACCCATATCTAGTATGCATGGAAAAAAGTTTCAAGCAGAGCACTTTACAGTAATTCCACTTTTTCATCCTGCTGTTGGTGTATACGATGCTTCCAGGAAAGATGATCTAAAGAAAGATTTTGAGATATTGAAGGAGTTTGTTAAATAAGGTAATGTAGAAAAATGAATTCAAACGAAGTCAGGCAAAAATTCTTAAACTTCTTTAGTGAAAGAGGACATGCAATTCTCCCTTCTGCCTCTTTGGTTCCAGAAAATGATCCATCTGCCTTATTTACTACAGCTGGAGTTCAACCTTTGGTACCATACATTCTCCAAGGATCCCATCCAGAAGGGTCTAGACTAGCTAGTGTTCAGAAGTGTGTAAGAACTACAGACATTGATGATGTTGGAGATAAAACTCACGCTACTTTCTTTGAAATGCTTGGTAACTGGTCTATCGGAGATTACTTCAAGGAAGATGCTATTAAATGGAGTTATGAACTTTTGACTAAGGAATTTGGACTTGATCCAGAAAGATTGTATATAACCGTCTACCGTGGAGATGAGGAAGTTCCTAAAGATACTGAATCAGTTGAGTTTTGGAAGTCTGTCGGGGTACCAGAAAACAGAATTTATCCTCTTGGAGATGCCAACTTTTGGCCAAAGCCAAAGAAAGATGATGACTACTCTGGTCCTTGTGGACCAAGTACTGAAATGTTTTATGACCTAACAGAAGAAGGTTTAGGTGATCTTACACAAGAAGAATTTGAAAAAGCAGATGAAGATCAGAAGGTAGTTGAAATCTGGAATGATGTATTCATGGAATATAGAAAAGAAAATGGAAATGTTATAGAAAAACTACCAAAACAAAATGTAGATACTGGCTCTGGACTGGAAAGACTCCTTACGATTCTTCAAAAGAAAGATAACATTTTTGAAACAGATGTTTTTGCTGATCTAATAGCAAAAACTAAAGATATTACATTAAATGAAAGATCTGCAAGAATAGTGGCTGATCACATAAGAACGTCTATATTTATGATTGCAGATGGGGTAAAACCATCAAATACAGACAAGGGATATGTTTTAAGAAGGCTACTTAGAAGAGCCATCTTCCATACAAAGAATAAGAACTTGGGAGAAGACGACTCAAACACTTTAGTAGATATAGTTTATAATACTTACAAAGACCAGTATGATCTAGGTGATATACCAAATATCAAAAAGGAGATAAGGGAAGAATCTAGTAAGTTTGAAAAAACTATAGAAAAAGGTGTTAGAGAGTTTGAAAAGATAGATGGAGATATCTCTGGTGAAGAAGCTTTTACTCTTTTTGCAAGCTATGGCTTTCCAGTTGAAATGACAATGGAATTGGCAAAAGAAAAAAGCATTTCTGTTGATATTGATGGGTATATGGCTGAGTTAGAGAAACATCAGGAAAAATCAAGAACAGCTTCCTCTGGAAAGTTTAAGGGAGGACTTGGTGGACGCTCTGAGGAAGAACTAAAATATCACACAGCTACCCATCTTTTGAATGCGGCTCTTAGAGAAATTTTGGGAGAACATGTTCAACAAAAGGGAAGTAATATTAACCCGGAAAGACTTCGTTTTGATTTCTCACATAGTGAAAAGCTAACAGACGAGCAAAAACTGCAGATAGAAGATCTAGTGAACAAGTGGATAGAAGCTGATCTGCCGGTATCTTTTGAAGAGGTGGATCTAGAGAAGGCCAAAAAGATTGGAGCCCTTGGGGTTTTTGGTGATAGATACAAGAACAGAGTAAAAGTGTATTCAATTGGTTCTGTAAGTAAGGAAATTTGTGGTGGACCGCATGTAGAAAGAACTAGTTTGTTAGGAAAGTTTGAAATAAAAAAGGAGGAGGCGTCATCTGCCGGTGTTAGGAGAATTAAGGCTGTACTTGTATAATTAATCTTATACATGAACTTTTTAGGCAAGAAAGAACAATCTATTTCAATAGTTTTAGATATTGGTAATGCCAGTGTCGGAGGTTCATTGGTTACTTTTAACAAAAATCAAACTCCTAAAATTCTATATACAACAAGAGTACCTATACCAATTAATGAGAAAGTTGATGAAAATGACCTAACCAGATTAATGTCTGACTCACTCGGGTTGGTTTTTAAGAATATATCCAAGGCCGGTCTTAAGCATTTAAATTTTCTTAACATTCACAAGAAAAATATTAAAAGCATACACTGTGTTTTAGCTTCCCCATGGTTTATGGCAGAGACAAAAACAGAGATCATTGAAAAACCAGTAACTCTAACTCCAGAATATATTAAAGATCTTGTCCAAAAAGAAAAAGAAAGTTTCCAAAAGAACATAGATGTCTCTGGAAATATAAAACTTCTTGAACAAAAAATAATTGATACTAAATTAAATGGTTACTCAACAAGCAAACCTTACGGAAAAAATGCAGACAAATCAGAAATAACTTTCTTTTTAAGTATAGTTCCACAAAGAATCTTGGACATTGTTGAGAAGCATTCAGATGTAAATTTTGCCATAGATGACGTTTCTTACTACTCATTTTCCCTTGTAGCATATAAGACTTTTATGGATATATTTCCAGAGGACTCCAATGCTGTTATATTCGACATTACTGGTGAGGTAACAGACATGTCTATAATCGAACAAGACTCTCTCGTAAAAATAGGGTCAGTGCCTATTGGAAGAAATACTATTGCTAGAGAACTTGCCAAGAGAAAAGGTGTAACAAATAATATTGCCCTATCTTATCTAGATACATACGCATCTGGTGACACAAATCTCACCCTTACTTTCGATATAGATAAAGCAATTGAAAGTGTGAAATCTGTATGGGATAAGGAAATTATTAACTTCCTACAAAGGATTTCTGGTAAAACAATATTTATTACATCAGACTCAAAGATTTTTCGAAGCTATTTAGCAGGTACTGATCCAAAAGAGGTTATAGACATAAATCCGGGACATTTTAAGGGTCTGGTAGATACAGCACAAGGGATCAAAGAAGACATTTTTCTATCCACAGATGTTTTTTTCGTTAATAAGTTACTTGATCATGTATAATAAAAATAGTTATGCCTAAGAAAAAAGAGGGAAGTAAAGTCAAAACAAAAATAGTGGATGATGTTGTGGCGCCCATAAAAAGATCCATAAGGGATATTCCTCTTCCAGATAGTAGTGGTGGTAAAAAGCAGACTCATAGAAGAAAAACTAAGACATCAAGTAGACTACCTAAGGATAGATCTAAATACATGCTTTGGGGCATAGCTGCCGTTTCTGTTCTAGTACTAATTTTTGCTATTGCCTCTGTATTTTCTGGAGCAACTATTACTATCAAACCAAAACAACAACTTGTTTCCTTAAACAACGCACTTTCAGCATCTATAACTTCGGAGGAAGAAACTGATCTTAGATATCAACCAATACAAATAAGTGACACTGCATCAACAGAAGTTCCTGCTGATGGAGAACGTATTGTAGAACAAAAAGCTTCTGGAAGCATTGTTATATTTAATAACCACAGTAGTAGTTCACAGCAACTTATAGAGAAAACAAGATTTGAAACTCCTGATGGAAAGATTTATAGGATTTCTGAAGGAGTAACAGTCCCTGGAAAGAAGGTTGTTGATGGAGAAAGTTTGCCAGGACAGCTTGAAGTTACTGTTTATGCTGATAAGTCTGGAGAAGAGTACAACATTGGTTTAACTGACTTTACAATTCCAGGTTTCAAAGGTGATCCAAGATACGAAACATTCTCAGCAAAATCAAAGACAGCCATGACAGGAGGTTTCATTGGTACAAAAGCAGTTATTGATGAAGAGTCTGAGACAAAAGCCAGAGAAGAACTACAATCTGAACTTAAAAATCGTCTCTCAACTGAATTAAGTAAAAGACTTTCTTCTGAACTATTGATTCCAGAAGGAGGAATATTCTTTACATTCAATGTTGTACCTTCTACAAGAAATACCAGTGAAAAAGTAGAGATAATTGAAAAGGGTACCATTATGGCTATAACATTGACACAGAACGATATTGCCAAAGCAGTAGTTTCAGACGAAAAGAATCGCATCGAGATAAATAATATCGATAATATAAACATCTCTCTTGTGGATTCTGACACTTATGATTCTGTACCAACAGAAAACATAGGAATACTGATACAGGGAGATACCCATCTAGTGTGGACATTTGATGAATCACTCCTAGTTAAAGATCTTTTAGGAAAACAAAAAGTTAGTCTTTCAAGTATTTTAGCAACCTATGAATCAATTGATAGCGCTAAGGCAGTTCTTAGACCTTTCTGGAAAAGATCTTTTCCAACAGATAAAGATAGGGTGACTGTTAAAATAGAGCTTGACTAATGTATAAGCTCTGCTAATATATCGATCACTGCCTGAAATGCAAGAAAACAAAGAGCAAAATAGTAATGAAGCTGAAGGTATTGTCACTGAGGCACTACCAAATGCTATGTTTCGGGTGAAAGTTGATGGTAAAGAAGAAGAGGTCATTGCCTATTTGTCAGGTAAGATGAGGATGAATAGAATCCGTGTCTTAATTGGTGATAGGGTAAGAATGGACCTTGACCCTTACGGAGGAAAGGGTAGAATTTCAAGACGTTTATAAATGAAAGTAAAATCTTCAATAAAAAAGAAAGACCCTAACGATAAGATTGTGCGCCGAAAGGGACGGCTTTATAGGATCAATAAGAAAAACCCTAGAAGAAAAGCCCGCCAGGGCTAGTTTATTCTTTATATATTATGAGAATTCAAGGTATTACAATTCCAGATGAAAAAAGATTAGAAATTGGCCTAACAGCTATCTATGGTGTCGGCAGGCCTCTAGCTAAAAAGATTCTTTCTGATGCCAAAGTAGATCTTGGTAAGAAAGCGAAAGATTTAAATACAGAGGAAGAAAACTCAATTAGAAAAGAAATTGAGAAGGTGACAATTGAAGGAGACCTCAGACGTGACGTAGGAGGACACATCAAAAGACTTAGAGACATTGGAAGCTATAGAGGAAAAAGGCATGGTGTGGCTCTACCCGTTAGAGGACAGAGATCAAAAACCAACTCTAGAACAAGAAGAGGAAATGTTAGAAAGACTATGGGAACAGGTAGGAGAGCAGTAGAAAAGACATAATTATGGGTAAAAAAAGAATTATACAAAAATCTGGAGGAGAGATGGACCTTGATAAGGCAAAGAGGTCTATTAAATCTGGGAAAAAGAAATTTCCAACAGGAAAACTCTTTGTTCATGCAACATATAACAATACTAAGGCTACGGTAACAGATCCAAAAGGAGGAACTTTGGCATGGTCATCAAGTGGACTACTTGGATTTAAAGGAGCAAAGAAGGGTACACCATTTGCTGCAGCAAAGGTGGGAGAGATACTGGCAGAAAAAGCAGCTGCTTTTGGTATGAGGGAGGCTCATGTAGTTGTTAGAGG
>JALEGR010000021.1 GCA_022763265.1 Minisyncoccota bacterium
ATGCCGTTCCTTGAGTCAAAATGGTTCGCAGTTCTCTATGGACTAGTGGTTGCGCTAAACCCTTTGGCTCTTCTGCCTCAGCTTATCAGTGTTATCATTACAGGAAAGGTTGAGGGATTGTCTCTCTTGATGTTCCTGGTCTTTGTTTCCATTCAAAGTGCTGTGGCGCTTGGTGCCATCAAAGAGTTGAACTGGAAACTTTTTCTGTCGATGTTTATCAGTGCGTTGGAGACATCGACAATTGTGGCGTTTGTTGTTGTCATTCGCTACTTCTGAACAAATGATTGTCAATAGGCTTCCAAGAAATTGGAGGCCTGTTTTTATAGACAAACAGAATATATATGTTAGTCTTTTTATTAAAGCGGTACATGGAGCACGTTGCTCCTGACCAAATACTCCGGTGGTACTTGAAGGATAGCCCCTCCTCAAGGCCCCGGAGTTTTTTTATTGACATAATTTTATTATATTATATAGTTCAAGAAGAGAGCATTTAGCTGAAAGGTCTTAGCATGAACAAAATCATTAGCAAGATTTTTTATGTAAATAGTGAGAGATTTAACATTTTAGATGTTCTCATTATCACTGCACTTGTTATAGGGATACCATCGATTCTTAAGCGAATTGAAAAAGACAAGCTGTTGCAGAGTACTAAGGTTTCTAGATTTCTACCTGGTACTATTGTTATGTTTGAAGGTGAAAGAGATGAATGTGTAGTACTCAGAGAAGTTGATGGAGATCGGGTAGTTATTGGCCGAATCCAGATAGTTTCTACTCGAACTGTTAGACATAGTGATCTGAAGACCCAGTCTAATGACGATCATGTTTGCAGGCTCGATATCAGCTATTGGACAGAATAATTTTGCATTTACACATGCACAGGCCACCCCTGAAGGAGTGGTCTTTTTTCTTGCAAACAATCAGATATTTGGTATAGTAATCCCCACATATGAAAAAGGATATACATCCAGAAAGCTATAGACCTGTAATATTTGTCGACAACTCAAGCGATCAGAAGTTTTTGATTAACTCAACTATTGAAACATCAGAGGTTGATAAGTGGGAAGACGGAAAAGAATATCCAATGGTGCAGGTGGAAATCTCTAGTGCTTCACATCCATTCTATACAGGACAGGAGAAAGTTCTTGATACTGCTGGTAGAGTAGAAAGATTTAAATCAAGGGCTAACAAGGCTCGTAAATAGATAGTACAAAAGATCCATATGAGCGATCTTTCAAAGTATAAGGATAATCCAAAGACTACATATTTAGCGTCTTCATGTGAAGATCTTATAAACAAGATCGAAGAAATGAAGGGTATGTTAGATGATCCTGAAATGAGGGATCTTGCTAAAGAGGAAGTAGACAATCTTGAAGATCAGAAAAAAGAAATCATATCTCAAATGGACGGTATTTTAGAAGCTGAAAGAAAAGAGGAAGAGTTTCCTAATGAAATTATCTTAGAAGTCAGAGCAGGAGCTGGAGGAGAAGAGGCTGCTCTCTTTGCAGGAAAACTGGCCTCAATGTATAAAGCATATGCTGAGGCTAAGGGTTGGTCTGTAAAAACCGTCTCTGAATCCACATCTTCATTAGGAGGTTACAAAGAAGCCTCTTTCGAGATTAGAGGTATTGATGTGTATAAGAGGCTTCGATATGAGACTGGTGTTCACAGGATTCAGAGAATTCCAGAAACTGAAAAGTCTGGAAGGGTGCATACTTCAACTGCATCAGTTGCAGTTTTACCAATGAGAAAAAATACTAAGATCGAGCTTGACCCAGGAGAATTGGAATTTGAATACTCAAGATCTGGCGGAAAGGGTGGACAGAATGTAAACAAGGTAGAAACTGCGGTTAGAGTAATACATGTTCCAACTGGTCTAGATGTTCGTTCAACTGCTGAGAGAAATCAGCTTAAAAACAAGGAAAGAGCCTTATCAATCCTAAAAGCTAAACTTCAGGCCCTAAAAGATGAGGAGGAGGTTAAAAAAATTTCAGATGAAAGGGCTGGGCAAATTGGTACCGGAGATAGGTCTGAAAAGATTAGAACATATAATATTTTGCAAGATAGAATAACAGATCATCGTATAAAGGAATCTTGGCATAATATAGAGACAATTCTTGCAGGAGATCTTGATTCTGTGATAAATTCGCTTGATAAAAGTTAATGTCTCTGGTAGACTCCTTTTCTATATGGTAGATAAAAAGAAAGACCCAAAAATTGAAGAATTACTCCAGGTTGGAGCTCATTTTGGATATGCATCCCAAAGAAGACACCCTAGTGTTGCCAAGTATATTTTGGGTAGTAAGAACAAGGTAGAAATTTTTGATCTAGAAAAGACTGTCCTTGAACTTGAAGAGGTAAAGAAGGTAATTGCTGAAGCAGCAGAAAAGAAGAAAAGAATTCTATTTGCATCAAGTAAAGGTGAGGCTAGAGAGATAATCAGAAAAGCAGCAGAATCTATTGACATGCCATATGTGGCTGGAAGATGGATTGGAGGAACTATTACTAACTTTGATCAGATAAAAAAACAAGTTGAAAAGTTAGTAACTCTCTCAGAACAAAAGGAGAAAGGAGAGCTTGGAAAATATACAAAGAAGGAGAGACTGATGATTGATAGAGATATCGAGAGGTTGCAGGAAATGTTCTCTGGAATTGTTGGAATGAATAAGACTCCCGATCTTCTTTTTGTGGTTGATCCAAAACAAGAAAAAACTGCTGTGTCAGAGGCAGTTCAGAAAGGAATTCCTGTTATTGCTCTTTCAAATTCAGACTGTGACATTTCTATAATTGATTATCCCATTCCAGCTAACGACTCTGCAAGAGCAAGTATTGAATATATTTTGAAAGACTTGGTTAGTGCTTATAAAAATTAACAACTAATTTACATTTATATATGGCTATTACCACAGAGCAAATTAAAGAACTTAGAGATGCTACTGGTGTTTCTGTAATGCAGTGTAAGAAAGCATTAGAAGAGGTTGAAGGAGATATGGAGAAAGCTATGATAGCTCTCCAGAAACAATCAAAGCAGGCAGCTTCTAAAAAGGCTGATAGAAATCTTGGATCTGGAACTATAGCTTCATATATTCATGCGGGGGGTTCTGTTGGAACTTTAGTTGAGCTTGCTTGTGAGACAGACTTTGTTGCTAAAAACGAAGAGTTTCAAAAACTTGCTTATGATATCGCTATGCATGTAGCAGCTACTGCACCAGAATATCTAAAGAAAGAAGATGTAACCGAAGAGGCACAAGAAAAGGTGAAGGAGGTTTTTGCCAAAGATGTTGAAGGAAAACCAGACAATCTAAAGGAGCAGATTCTTAAAGGTAAATTAGAGGCATATTTTGATGAGAAGGTCTTATTAAACCAGTCATATATTAAAGATCCTGAGAAAACTATAAATGACCTAATAGAAGCAGGAGTTCAGAAGTTTGGGGAGAGGATAGAGCTAGTGCGCTTTGTTCGTTTTGCGATAGAATAAAAGTATGGATACTAATCCAATAATTATAGTTTTCGCAATTTCTCTTGTCTTTGTAATTTTGTTGTTGATAATAAACCATTTTGAAAAAAGAAGTGGTAAAAATATATTTCAAAGTGTTGATCCAGTTGTTCAAAAGTTTGTTTCCAGATTAAGTAAAAGGGCACTCTTGCTAAAAGACTCTATTAGGAACTTTGTCTTAGTAAAGGTCTATAACATGTCAGGTGATACGCCAAAACCTTTCTGGAATAGATTAATTGATAGAAAAGAGAATCTTCTTAATAAACTAAGAGGCAACCATAGAGAGTTTGCAAAAGTAGAAAGTACAAAAGAGGTTTCTCCTTTTTTGAAGGAGATGTCAAAGTTTGACAACCTCGATAGATAAGATATCTTATATTCTATTGCCACCTTAGCTCAGTTGGTAGAGCAGTACTCTTGTAAAGTAAAGGTCCCCAGTTCGAATCTGGGAGGTGGCTCAAAAGTTTTAATATGTGTACCACAATGGGTATTGCGCGTGGTATACTTAGTGTATGAGAACCTGTGTTTTTTGTAAAAAAGAATTGGTTACAAGACATCAAAAGAAATTTTGCTCTAGCAAGTGTCAACAGAATCTCAGACATAAAAACTATATTTATAAATGGAAGAAAAATAAAATTGATGGTAATCGTGGTATTGTTACTAGAACTACTTCTCCACATCTAAAAAGATACTTAGTAGATAAGCATGGAGAGAAATGCTCTAAATGTGGTTGGAATAAAAGAAATTCTATAACGGGGCGTGTGCCCATAGAGCTAGACCACATTGATGGTAATGGGGAAAATAACAAAGAGAATAATCTAAGACTACTGTGTCCAAATTGTCACTCTTTGACTCCTCACTTTAGGAATCTCAATAGAGGCAATGGTCGTAAGTGGAGAAAGGACAAATATATAAAACATAAATAATTTACAAACTTTCATAAACAAGGTACTTTAGATTAAGAAAATTTACAAAAAGGAGACACAAAATGTCTAAGCCTGTTTACTATTACTTTCTCGAACCTCTAAATTCACATGCCAATGAGGTTCTTTCGAAGGAGCTTGAGCCATCAGACTCGAATGAAAATGTCGAGTGTGCTGATCGCAGTAGACATGATCTGTGGGAGTGTTCATATCGAATGTTCAAGCGATTCATGGATAGTAGGCTGGATCTTGGTATAAAGATCCAGGGTTGGAGAAGGAGAGGTAACGGTCAGATTGAAAGGTGGCCTCCTGGTGTCAGAATGGTTACTTAATTCTGGATTTCAAGTTTTCCTGTGTATGAAAAACGAAAGCCTTTGATAGTCAGAGGCTTTTTTATTTACCCATTCTTTGCTAGAGTATCTACCATAAAAATGGTAGGAGAAAGAAAACCCCCACATATAGGAAGGGCTAGTGACTTAGAAGGCTCTGATAGAGTTTTATACAGATTCTTTGAAATGATTCCAGCTATTCTTGCTTGGTCTACTATTCTAGGTGCAGTCATCCTTTCTTATTTTATCCCAGTCTGGATGGCTTTTTTCATTATTGCCTTTGACATATATTGGCTACTCAAAACAATATATCTTTCAATTCATCTAAGACAAAACTGGAAGCGTATGAAATTCAATATGAGGGTTGATTGGCAGGAGAGGTTGAGGAATCTTAAACATGGCCACCTGAAACATCTAATTATCTATCCATATTACAAGGAAGGATATGAAGTTATTGAAAAAGGTATACAGTCCCTAATCAACTGTGACTATGATGCCAAGAAGTTTTTAGTAGTTTTGGCTCCTGAAGAGCGAGCCGGAAAGGAAGCTTTGGAGATTGCAGAGAGTATAAGAGAAAAATATGGAAATCATTTTGATAAATTCCATATCGCAGTTCATCCTGACGGGATTCCAGGAGAAATGGCTGGTAAAGGATCTAACATTGCTTATGCAATTGAAGACACTAGGGTAAAGATTTTAGATGCAAATAACATCTCATACAAAGATGTTGTTGTTTCTGCTTTCGATATAGACACCGTTGTCTATCCAAAATACTTCTCATGTCTTACATGGTATTTCCTTACAACAGATGATCCATACAGAACATCATTCCAACCAGTACCTTTGTATAACAATAATATTTGGGATGCACCATCTCTTTCTAGAGTTGTTGCTTCATCTGGAACTTTCTGGCAGATGATTCAGCAAGAGAGACCAGAAAAATTGGCTACTTTTTCTTCACACTCTGTCTCTTTTCAGGCACTATATGAAATTGGTTATTGGCAGAAGAATATGGTTTCGGAAGACTCAAGAATCTATTGGAATGCACTAATGGCATATGATGGAGATTATAAAGTACAACCATTGTCATATCCTGTATCAATGGATGCAAATCTCGCTCCAAGCTTCTTTAAAACCTCAATCAATATATATAAACAACAGAGAAGGTGGGGTTGGGGAGTAGAGAACGTGCCATACATTTTGTATAACTTTGTGAAGAATAAAAAAATAAGATTCTCACAAAAGATTAGAGTAGTCTTTACACAGCTTGAAGGTTTTTGGTCTCTGTCTACTAATCCACTTCTGATATTTCTCTTAGGATGGCTTCCGGTAACAATTGGCTCACCTGAGTTTAAAGCATCAGTGCTTTCATTTAACTTACCGATTTTTACTAGAAACATTATGATTCTTGCTATGGCAGGCCTTATCATATCTGCCATCATATCTCTTTCGTTCTTGCCGAAAAGACCAGAAGGTCGGGGAAGACACAATTATGCTTTCATGTTCCTACAATGGATTCTGATACCTGTAACTATTACAATTTTTGGAGCACTTCCTGGTCTTGATGCTCAGACCAGATTGATGTTTGGCAAGTATATGGGTTTTTGGGTAACGCCGAAAGAGAAGGTACAAACTGGAGGTAACTAATGTTATAGTATCCACTAATGAAACCACTTTCACCGACAAGAAGAAGGATCTATTTCATAGTATTTGCAGTGCTTTTTGTTGTGGCAGTACCTATAGTCATTACATATGCTGTTGGCTATAGGCTTGATTTTGTTGAGTCTCTAATCCTAACAGAAAGAGGTGGAATATATGTCTACACTCCTCTTGCCGGAGTTGACATATATGTTGATGATGAGAAGAAATTAAAAACAGGTCTATTCAGTAGAGAGTACTTTACTCAGAATCTCAAACCAGGCCGGTATTTTATAAAAGCAGAACACCCAGATTTTCTTTCGTGGGGAAAATATGTTCAAGTAAATGCTCAAAGAGTTGCCTCTCTGTATCCTTTCTTTGTTCCAAAGGATTTTGTTGCAACAGAGATACCAGAGTTAGTCGACGATTCTTCAGAAGCTACTACAACTCCAGAGCTAATAAAAAATGAAAGCTATACCATTTACATGGAATTATTTGATGAGAAAGTGGATCCCGAGGAAGAGATAATAAAAAGAACCTTTGGAAACACTGAAGTTTGGTATGAGGAATATAGGCTATATGCCAAATGGTTAGGAAGAGGTGATTGGATACCAGCATATTTCTGCCAAAACGAGCATTGTATAAATCCAAGTATTTTTCTTGAACTAAATTCAAAGCTTACTCATTTTGAATTCTATCCAGGTAGAGATGATGTTGTAATTTTTTCTGCAGAAGACGGTGGTGTATATGTTGTTGAAATTGATACAAGACCAGAACAAACCATATCTACAATATATCAATCAGATAACCTGGTTGATTTTAGGGTATATGATAGAGATATTCTAGTTATCAAAGATAATGATAAGATAATTACTGTTAATCTAGAAATATGAAAGGACATCTACATCCACTAACTCAAACAATTGATGATGTTGTTAGGATACTTACTGGCCTGGGATTTTCCCTGGATTTTGGTCCAGAAGTTGAAACCGAAGAAAATAACTTTGATCTTCTAAATATTCCCAAAGATCACCCAGCTCGTGATATGCAAGATACTTTTGCAATAGAAGGGGGTTCAGGAAAGTTGCCACGAACTCAAACTAGTGCTCATCAGGTTCCGTATATGAGGGACAATGAATTACCTATCAGGATGTTTTCTTTCGGAAAAGTTTTTAGGAATGAGGCTACTGATGCTACTCATGAGAGTGCCTTTTATCAGGTAGAAGGTTTGGCTGTAGATTCCATAGGAAATATAACCCTAGGACAGCTAAAATGGACCCTAGAGACATTTTTAAAGGAAATGTTTGGTAAAGACGTCAAAATGCGTCTTAGACCAGGATATTTTCCATTTGTTGAGCCAGGAGTGGAAGTAGATATGTATTTTAATGGAAAGTGGACTGAAATGCTTGGGGCTGGAATGGTTCACCCAAAGGTTCTAGAAAATGCCGGTCTTGATCCTAAAAAACATGCCGGGTACGCCTTTGGGGTTGGTATAGATAGATTAATGTTGGCAAGGAATGGTGTATCTGATATTAGGTATTCATATCAGGGAGATCTAAGGTTCGTAAATCAATTCTAATATGAAGGTTCTTTACTCTTGGTTAAACGAAGAATACTTTGATAATAATCTACCAAAAGTAGAAGAGGTTACTGAAGCACTCCTATTTCATTCCTTTGAAATTGAGGGTGTAGAAGAAGTTGGTGATGATGACTACGTAATTGATATCGATGTTCTGCCAAACAGAGCACATGATTGTCTGTCACATAGAGGAATTGCAAAAGAGATTTCTGTCATATTGGGTATACCACTTGTTCATAAGAAGTTAGAGGTAGATTTTGAAAGTACAGATTCAACCCTGTCTGTGTCAGTTGAAGAGCCTGGACTATGTAATCGATTTATCGGAAGAATAATTAGGGGAGTAGGGGTAAAAGAATCTCCAGAATGGCTAAAATACAGACTAGAGGCTCTTGGACAAAGATCTATAAGTGCTCTCATTGATGCTACAAACTATGTAACTTTAGATATCGGTCAGCCAACACATGCATTTGATATAAAAAAGGTTCCTGATGAGAAACTTTTTGTCAAAAAAAGTGAAGGAGAAGAGCTAGAGCTTTTGGGAGGGGATAAAGTTACTCTTACTAAAGATGATTTAGTTATTGCTTCAAAAGATGGGGCCTTAGATATCGCTGGTGTTAAGGGTGGAACTCCTGCTGAGATTACAAAAGAAACAACAGATGTTGTCCTTACGGCATGTCACTTTGATCCTGTGTCAGTTAGAAAGACGTCAAGAAGAACAAATATCCTAACAGATGCTTCAAAGAGGTTTGAAAATACTCCAAGTATTAATCTGTCAGAAGAAGCTATGGAGTACCTAACACGACTAATATGTTCTCTTTGTGGTAGAGGCTCTGTTGAAAGACCCGTGGATATTCATGGAAATCTTCCAGAAGAGAAGAAGGTAATATTTTCTACTGAATATGTAAATCATTTACTTGGAACCAATCTTTCTGTAGAAGAGGTTGCTTCAATAATGAATAAGCTTGGATTTGATTATCAAAAGACAGGAAATGAGTTTGTGGCAGTTATTCCAGATGATAGATTAGATCTAGATAATCCATCTGATATGGCGGAAGAGATTGGAAGAATATATGGATACCGAAATATTGAATCAAGTGAACTTCCTCCTTTGGATAAGGTAAATATAAATAAGGAATTTTACTACATGTCTCGTATAAGGGATGTTTTGGTAGAAAACGGATTCTCTGAGGTCTACACTCAAAGTTTCAAAGATAAAGGCAAAGTAAAAATGGCAAATCCAGTTGCTAAGGATAGGCCATATCTTAGGGAGAATATCGATCTATCCGACACCTTAGAGTTTAATAGAAAGAATAAGGATCTGTTAGGGTTGGACGAAATAAAGATTTTTGAAATAGGAAAGGTCTTTGATCCAGAAGAGAAGTTAGTTATTTCTATTGCATCAGAGAAAGAATTAAACTCTGATATTTTGAAAGACTTCGACATCTCTCTTAATGGTAAAAATGTAGAAATTGACCTAGGTGAAATAGTTTCAAAACTTTCAGATGATATAGACGGGTATGATTTCAAAGAGACTCCAAAGAAAATGTTCAAACTATTCTCTGATTATCCATTTATTACAAGAGATATTGCTGTTTGGTTACCAGAAGGTATAGATAGGGAAGAGTTGGTTTTAATATTAAAGGAAAATTCTGGAGATCTTCTCAAAGGAGAACCAAGACTTGTTGATGAGTATAAAAAGGATAATAGGACCTCATATGCTCACAGGATAGTTTTTCAGTCAGATGAGAGAACCCTTACTGATGAAGAGGTTGGGAAAATAATGGAAGAAGTTGAGAGAGTCATAGCTTCCAGAGGTTGGGAAATTAGATAAAATAAAAGCCGCTTAAGCGGCTTCTTGGATTCCAAAGTTGTCCATTAATACCGAGACAACTCTGTCTCCAAAATCTTGGTCAGGCATTGCTTTTATTTCTGGGATTCCCAGTTTACGGCATGCCAGCAACTGAAAGTCGGCACGATTCATCTTGATGTGCTGTGCTACTGCTTTGGCGCAGTCAGGATCATCAAGTAGATAATCAAGAAATGCCGGAACGTTTTCACCCTGAATAAGAGCGGCTACAGCATTAATGATTCTTTCATCGTCCATGATAACCCCTTGTAAATAAATGAGCAGTTTCTTTTTAGATGATATCTCTTTAGTACTTTACATGTCAAATAAAAAGCCCCGGCTCCTTGTGAGAGTCGGGGTTGTGTGGGTGTGCCCGTTAGAGGTTGTATGCTTGGCGGATCTCGTTGGCGGTCTTGAGCATCCACTGACGTTCGCTTGCGCTTGTCGTGGATTTTCTGGAACTTTCCAGGAGCTCCCGGACCGTACCCTTGGGGTCGCTGTGTATCCTGAAGTTTAAGTACGAGGCTAACAACATGGCAAACTCCTTTCGTCGTGGTTTGCCTACCCTGGTTCTAGGAGATGCTTACGTACACCATCCTACTTTCTCCACTCTGCGTATAGTATATCATACATACAATTTTTGTCAAGGAAACAATTTACCTTGTTTTAGACCCATATTTTTGGTAAAATAAAGACCTAAAGCGATGGACGCTTTTTCATTTTTATGCCTAAAAAACAAGCCCCAAAAGGCTCATATGGAGCCAAAGACATCTCAGTTCTAGAAGGACTTGAACCGGTTAGAAAAAGACCGGGAATGTATATTGGAACTACTGGTCCAGACGGACTACACCATTTGATTTGGGAGGTTTTTGATAATGCTCGTGATGAGGCTATGGGTGGATACGCTGATCGAGTTGAGGTAACACTTTTGCCTGGCAACAGGGTTAGGGTGGTTGATAATGGAAGGGGTATACCCGTTGATAAGCATGCGCAGACTAAAGTTTCTGCACTTGAAACTATCATGACTACTCTCCATGCTGGAGGTAAGTTTGGTGGTGAGGGGTATAAGGTATCTGGAGGACTCCATGGTGTGGGGGTATCTGTTGTTAATGCTCTTTCAGTATATGCCAAGGCAGAAGTTTACAGAGATGAAGATAAATATGTGCAGGAATATTCAAGGGGAAAGAAAAAGGCTGCCGTAAAGAGGGTTGGTAAGTCAAAGTTTTCTGGAACAGTTATTACGTTTGATCCAGATCCAGAAATATTTGAAACAGTAGAGTTTGACTGGAATAAGGTTGTTAGCCATTTGAGACAACAAGCCTATTTGGTTAAGGGTTTTAGGATTGCTATATTTGATGCAAGGGAAGTAAAGAAAGATCTGAACCTCGATGGTCCATACGTTGAAGATTTAGGAATTGATATTCCAGGAATGTCATTTTACTTCGAAGGGGGATTAGTTTCTTTAGTTAGGTTCTATAACCACCTTCAGAAAAGTATTCATAAGAATATTTTCTATATCGAAAAAGAAACTAATGACGGGGAATCAGTAGAGGTGGCTCTGCAGTATGTTGATGATATCTCTGCTAGGTTAATGCCTTTTGCCAATAATATACATAACCCTGAAGGAGGGACACATGTCACAGGTTTCAAAACTGCTCTAACTAGGACTCTAAATAATTATGCTAAAAAGAATAACTTAATAAAAGAAAAAGAAGGTGCTTTCACGGGAGAGGATGTGATGGAAGGATTAACTGCCGTTGTTTCAGTAAAGCTTAGAGAAATACAGTTTGAAGGTCAGACCAAGGCAAAGCTTGGTAGTCAGGAGGCTCGCGGAATGGTTGAATCAGTTTTCTCGGATGCTTTCAGTGATTTTCTAGAAGAACATCCAGATGATGCTAAGGCTATAATTTCAAAAATAACACTTGCACTGAAGGCTAGAAAAGCTGCTAAGGCTGCTAAAGATAGTGTTCTTAGAAAAGGGGCTCTTGAGGGGATGACCTTGCCAGGAAAGCTAGCAGATTGTCAGAGTAAGTACCCAGAAGAATCAGAGTTGTTTATCGTTGAAGGAGATTCTGCCGGAGGAACCGCTAAGACTGGTCGTAACAGGAAGACCCAGGCTATTTTGCCACTTAGAGGAAAGATCCTAAACATTGAGAGGGCAAGGCTTGATAAGGCGCTTTCATCTGAACAAATAAAGAACCTGGTTGTGGCTTTTGGTACCGCTATTGGAGACACTTTTGATATTTCAAAACTTAGATACCACAAGTTGATTATTGCTACAGATGCTGATGTCGATGGAGCACATATTAGAACATTGTTGCTGACTTTGTTTTACAGATACTTCTTACCTCTTATTGAGGGCGGGTATGTGTATATTGCTCAGCCCCCACTTTATAAAATTAGGAAAGGGAAGGAGCTGTTCTATGCATATTCTGATGAAGAAAAGTTTTCTATTGTGGGTGATGTAAAAGAAGAAGTGGGTGAAGATTCTGAGGAGGAAACAAAGAAAACCTCTAAATTCTCAATTCAAAGATACAAAGGACTTGGAGAAATGGACGCAGCTGAATTGTGGGAGACAACTATGGACCCTTCAAGAAGGATCCTGAAACAGGTAACAATTGCTGATGCTCAGGAGGCCGACAAGATATTTGATATCCTAATGGGAACAGATGTTCCATCAAGAAAGAGCTTTATTCAGACAAATGCTAAAAAGGCTACAATTGATATTTAATCAACGTCTATATCTAGGTTGAGATCGTTATTACTCCTAGTTTCTTCTCTGGTATCTCTGTCTGGATCAATTTCTATATCAAATTCGTATCTACCATCGTCTGGTAGGTTATCAAAGCTAACTGTAATGTCTCTGTATTCTCCAGGTAAAAGAGAGTTGTATCTCCTTGATCTGTAATCCAAATTATTTTCATCGCTATCTACC
>JALEGR010000022.1 GCA_022763265.1 Minisyncoccota bacterium
AGGCATAGATGGTGTTGGTGATGTGGTGGCAGAGGAAATCCATCGGTGGTTTAGAGAAAGGGACAACATTGATTTATTGAAAAAGATTCTTTTGCATGTAGAAATAAGAAGTGAAAAGAAGGGTAGTGATAAGTTGTCAGGAATGAGTATAGTTCTTACAGGTACCCTAAGTAGTCTCTCAAGAGATGGGGCCCAGGATTTGATTAGAAAAAATGGAGGAGAGGTCTCTTCATCTGTATCAAAAAATACAAGTCTTGTTGTTTTTGGAGAAAACCCTGGTTCAAAAGTTGAAAAGGCAAGAGAGTTGGGTGTTAAGTGTATTGATGAGGAGGAGTTTAAAGGGCTCTTGTCTAAGTAAATTATTATAGTTACACTGTTTCTTATATGATCAAAAAGGAAGAAATACTCCACTTAGCAAAACTATCTCACTTAAAGTTTTCTGATGAAGAAATTGTCAAGTTAGAGAAGGATTTAGACTCTATTCTAGATTATGTTGACCAAGTAAAGGAGGTTACGGGAGAGGCAGAGAAGTCTATTGGAGCAGTACATAATGTTATGAGGGAAGATGAGAATCCATTTTCATCTGGAGAAAATAGTGAGGAGATTATAAACGAATTTCCAGAAAAAGAGGGAGACTTTCTAAAGGTAAAGAAAATACTATGAACCTAGAAGGAATAACAATTAAGAGTGCACTAGACTCTTTTGATAAAGGAGAGTTTAGTTCGGAGGAACTAGCCAGTGAGTATTTGAAAGTAATTGGAGAAAAAGATAAGAATATTCATGCATACCTGGAAGTATATGGTGATGTGCTTGATCAGGCAAAGAATAATCCAAAAGGAATTCCTCTGGCAATAAAGGATAATATTTTGATAAATGGTAGGGTTGCTAGTGCTGCCTCAAAAATACTAGAGAATTACAAAGCTGTATATGATGCTACTGCCATAGAGAAGTTGAAAGATGCTGGAAGCATATTTCTTGGTAGAACAAATATGGATGAGTTTGCTATGGGTGGATCTACTGAAAACTCTGCGTATGGTCCAACAAAAAACCCACATGACCTAGAAAGAGTACCAGGAGGGTCTTCTGGTGGATCGGCTGCAGCAGTTGCTGCTGGAGAGACTTTGGCCGCCATTGGATCTGACACTGGTGGATCCATTAGGCAACCATCTGCCTTTTGTGGAGTTGTTGGACTTAAACCGACATATGGAAGAGTTTCAAGGTATGGTCTTATGGCTATGGGTTCCTCTCTTGATCAAATTGGTCCAATAACTAAAACAGTTGCAGACTCTAAGATACTTTTAGATATAATGGCTGGTCTAGACCCAAGAGATGGAACTACTATATCTAATGACACGTATGAGAATAGAGGAAAAGCTAAAGTAATTGGTGTTCCAGAATCTATTCTTCAGATGGATGGATTGGACTCAGGTGTTTTGAAAAATTTTCAAGAATCAATTGAGAAGCTAAAATCTCTAGGATATGAAATACGCGATGTATCCTTTGAGCACCTTTCTCTTGCTTTAGCAACTTACTATATCATCATGCCAGCAGAGGTGTCTTCAAATATGGCTAGGTATGATGGGATTAAATATGGATACAGGGCAAAGGGAGACACTCTAGAGGAGGTATATCAAAATACTAGGTCAGAGGCATTGGGAGTTGAGGTAAAAAGAAGAATTATGCTTGGTACGTATGTTCTTTCTACTGGCTACTTTGATGAATATTACGGAAAAGCAAATACTGCAAGGGAAGTAATAAAAAAGGATTTCGAAAGGATTTTCAAAGACGTTGATGTTATCGCTACACCAACTACTCCAACTCCCGCCTTCAAGATTGGCGAGAAAATTAATGACCCTGTTCAAATGTATTTGGCAGACATTTTTACAGTTCCTGCAAATATTGCAGGAGTGCCTGCTATATCAATACCAGCAGGTAAGGTTGATGGGCTGCCAGTTGGTCTCCAGCTAATTGCACCACATGGTGCAGAAGAGGTTCTATTTGGTGTAGGAGAGGAGTTTGAAAAATAGTATAATCTTTATATGGCTGATGAAAATAGAAACGGAATACCAGATCACGTAGAGTCACTTGCTGTTGTTTTTGAGATCTTTATTGTTATTGCGGTGATAAGTGCTTTTTTGGGCAATGCTAGTGGTATTTTTGACAAGATTCATATCGGTGGACAGTCTATAACAGATACTTGGAAAATATTTTCAGAACAATACTTACCTTTAATTAGAATAATTTCAGTTTCACTCTCACTTGCTCTAATTGTTTTCATTATTTATATATCTATTGAGATTGATAAGGTTTTGGCTAAGATAAAAGAAACGATTGAGGATGATAAGACAAAATACACTATTCCAAAGTTTGGTACAGAAGAAAAGAGTCAGGAAGCGGAAAAGAGTCAATTAGAGAATGTAAGATGGCAAAAAGTTGTAAAACTTATCAATTCCAGTGAACAATCTGACTGGAAGCTGGCAATATTAGAGTCAGACATTATGTTGGGAGAGTTGCTTGATGCTCTGGGATACAAGGGGGAGTCTATGGGAGAGCAGTTAAAGAAGATTGAAAAGTCAGACTTCACTACACTTGATAGTGCTTGGGAGGCTCATAAGATTAGAAATTCTATTGCACATGAAGGTGAGTTCCTAATTACTCAAAGGGAGGCTGCTAGGGTCATTAGACTCTATGAAGAAGTATTTCTAGAGTTTAGGTACATATAACAAAAACGCCCTAGGGCGTTTTTGTTTTCTTGTAGCGGGGCCAGGAATTGCACCTGGGACTGGAGGTTATGAGCCTCCCGAGTTACTACTTCTCCACCCCGCAATATGTGCTTAGGGTTCCCATTCTACATTTTTTGGGTTATTTTGCAAATAAAAAAGACCCTTTAACTAGAGTCTTTTTTATATATGTTTAACTTAAGCAAAGAATCCTACGTATGTAAGATATGCACCAATTATAACTCCAATTATTGACCAGATCCTTACAACCTTAGAGCTCTCGAATCTTCTAGCGAAAGCTATAAGTGATTGCTGAGGAAGAAGTAGCATTGCAATACCTTCAAGTATTGCCAACCATCCAATTAGGGAAACTAATGTCTCAGCTAATGTATTCCATACATTGTGAGTTAGGATGATTAGAAGACCTACGATAAGAGCAATGGCTCCATCAAAATATGGAATGATGTAGCTTTTTGTAACTTCCTTTAGAGCTTCTTTTGCTCTCTCTGGGTAAAAAAGACCTGAAAGGCTGGCTACTAGTACATAGATTCCAATGATCTGTGTCAGCATTAATGTGTTTGACATATGTTTTTGTATTAATGAATAAACGACCTAGTATTAATTTTACCTATTGATGGGGGAGTGTAAAAGTGATAATGTGTTCATATCTTTTTGCCGAGGTAGCTCAGTTGGTTAGAGCGGGCGTCTCATACGCGCTAGGTCGACGGTTCGAATCCGTCCTTCGGCACAAATGTGTTCTTGCATTATGTGCCATTATGTATAATAATGACAATCGTTCTATTTAGAACGATATGCAGTCGTAGCTCAACTTGGTTAGAGCACCCGCCTGTAGACGTGCAGCTTTCTGTTCGAAAGACAGATTGAACTTTCCGGGATATCGGTAGAGGCTAAGTCTTTTTGATAAGCGAATACCGAGGGAACCTAATACATCAAAACAAATAGTATTAGGGCTCCGTAGAGACTAGATACCGGGGTACCTAAGGGTTTTATACCTAAGGTAAAGATATAGTCCATGCTTTTATGAAAATAAGGGATTACATGCACGCGGGAGGTTGCGAGTTCAAGTCTCGTCGACTGCGCTAGGAAAATATATGTATAGTATTGATAGTTATTTTCGGTTATGATTAGTAGCATGCGTGTATTTAATGTCATAACTTTTGCCCTTTATTGCATAGTATCTATTTTATTTATTAGCGTTTCTCTAGGTGAGGTTTTAAACTGGTCTTTTGTTCTTGATCTTGGATCATCTTCGGTTAGGGAAGATCTTGTTTTCTTGTATCTTATACCAACAGGTATGTTTTTAGGTGTAATTTCATACATTAATTCTTATAGAATGTTTCGTTTCAAAGTGTTACCGCTTGTGGTCATAATTATTTTGCTCTGGGTTCTTGCTTTCACTAAGGAACAAGACATCGCCCTTGCAGCCGTAACTTTTACAATGGGATCCATTTTTTACACAATTTTCTTGTTACTAGTTTTGCATTTTAGTAACATGCTGGTTAATAAGTTAAAGGATAGAAACGGTTTAGATTAGTTCTAACATCCTCCACCAGATCGCGCATGAATATATAAATCCATAAAAAGTCCACGGGTCTATGAGATATAGAAATGTGGTATCATTTTGGCATGAAAAAGATGAAAGTTTCTGTTCATGGTACTACGGGTAAACTCGGTACTCTTATTGTTAAGGAGTTGAAAAAGAGCAAATCCTTTGATTATGCAGGTCCAGTAAAAAGAGAAGAACCAGTTCCTATATGCGATGTTGTTATTGATGTGTCTAGTCCAGAAGGAACCAGATCACTACTTAAGAGACTTTCGGGTGAAAAGCTAGTTGTTGGTACAACGGGAGATTTGCCGATGAAGGAACTTAAGTCATATTCAAGAAATAATACGGTGCTGTTAGTTTCTAATTTTGCCGTTGGTATTCATATGTTTAAAGAAATCATTTCTGTTTTACTTAAAGAAATTCCTGATCAGTGGGAGGTTTCTTTAAGTGAGACTCATCATAAAAATAAGAAAGATTCTCCTAGTGGTACAGCTAAAAAACTTGCAAAGGAAATAGATAAAAAATATAAAGGAAAATTATCTATAAAAAGCATAAGAGAGGGGAAAGTTGTAGGTAGACATGTTTTGACCCTGAATAGTAAGAAAGAGTCATTAGAAATAATCCATGATGTAAAAGATAGAAATGTCTTTGCCGTAGGTGCTTTAAATTTTGTGCAAATGGCTATGAATAAAAAACGGGGTTTATTTGAAATTTGATTATCTTAGTTCTAACATCCTCCACTAGATCACGCCAAGTATTGACAATGGCACTATGTATTGTTATTGTCTGTTTCGGATGTAACTCTAGTGTGTTGCTAGGGTCCAACCCTTTGTTGGCACAGCGAGATGCTGGGTCATAAAATCATGACGAGATGTCATGAGAAAGGAATAGTGTGATGAGCAGTACGAGTGTAGGCTTTGTCGCAAGGGTAAGAGTGTTCTTTCAGGAGTTTCCTTTTCTCAATCGATATGTTGAAATCAGGACTTTGGACGAAAAACCTGTGGTGAGAAGGGTTAATCTAGATTTGCTAGATGAGCGTGCCAACGAAGCAGGTTGGTTTGAATGGATTGATGGTTTCACACACCATTGCCAGGTACGCAAGTTTTTTATCATCGGTTCAGATGGTGAAGAGCTGGCAACAGTAACTCCCTCAAAGACCATGCGTGTGTTGAAACGGTATCTGCGACTGATTCCTTACGATCAAGAAGAAAAGGTTATTGGCGAGACTGTTTACGAGGCCCTGATGAGACTGCCCGAAATCGATAAGGTTCATTTTATTGTCGAAGTTGGTGACAGATGGAATCGTGTAGATGATGAGGATTATGACCATGGGGTAATCGTCACTGTTCACAAGATTCCTGCAGGTATACCATTCTCGGAGTGGGTTGGCGACCTCGAAAAAATTGCCCGCAATGAACTTTCGGCAGAAATGACCAAGGTCAATTCTGTAATATAGCTACATCAAATATCTTTAAGCCTCTAGCGTAAGTTAGGGGCTCTTTCTTTTATTAATCCGGTTCTAACATCCTTCGCCAGATCACACATTAAATTTAGTAGCATAATGTAATATATGTTATCTTGTTAACATATGTTAGATCAGGTAAGTAATTGGGTCGTAGGTGTTGGTCCTAAGGTAATAATAATATTGGTAGTTGCATTTTTTGCTAGGCTAATTATTTTTAAAATAATAGAGAGTGCTGTAAGAAGGGTTGTTAGACAAGAAGAGGGGGTATCTATCGATGCGGAGGAAAGAAGAGAAAATACATTAATTAGGATAATAAATGGAACTTTACACGTAGTCATATGGCTTGTTTCTATTATGATGATTCTTTCAGAAATTGGTGTTGAGATAGGTCCAATACTTGCAGCAGCCGGAGTTGTTGGCATAGCTGTTGGTTTTGGAGGACAATATTTAATAAAAGATATAATTTCTGGATTTTTTATAATAATTGAGAACCAATACAAAGTAGGTGATGTTGTTTGTATCGGAGACAGTTGTGGTTTAGTAGAAGATATTTCTCTTAGAATGAGTACCTTGAGGGATCTAGATGGTATAGCACATCATATTCCACATGGAGAAGTAAAACAGGTATCAAACATGACTAAGGGTTTTTCTAGGGTAAACATGAATATCGGTGTCTCATATGAAGATGATATAGAAAAGGTTGAAGCAGTTATAAACAAGATAGGTAAAGAAATGTCTGCAGATCCAGAATGGAAGGATAAGATAAGAGAAGCACCAAAGTTCTTGAGAATAGATAGTTTTGGAGATTCTTCTGTTAATGTGAAAATACTTGGTGATACAGAGCCACTTTCACAATGGGAAGTGGCAGGGGAGCTTAGGAAAAGAATAAAGATTTCTTTTGATAGAGAAGGTATATCAATTCCATATCCTCAGAGAACGATTTCTTATCTTAAAGATTAATTTTATAATTAAACTAGTATGTCTAAAATAACTGCCTCGTATTTTGAAATCCCTGTAAATGACTTAAACAGAGCAATAGATTTCTATAACTATATCTTTGGTGTTAGCTTTGAAATAGAGAACATTCATGGAAACAAATTTGCTTTCTTTCCAGATAAGATAGGGGCTCTTGCAAAAGGGGAAAGTTATAAGCCTTCAAAAGATGGGGCAAGGATATATTTTGATGTTCAAAACATTGATAAAACTATGGAGAAGGTTTTAGAAAAAGGAGGTAAAGAACTTTTTCCAAAAACTTTAGCCGGAGGATCTGTATTTGTTGCAGAGTTTGAGGACTCAGAAGGAAATTGTATTGCACTAAGTTCTGTTGAGTAATATGTTTATATTACGATCATGAAAAATTTTCTAGGCACTATTAGGATATATTCACTTCTAGATTTTGTACTACTCCTGTTTGCTATTGGATTATCTAACCAAAAGATTATAGGTTTTACAATATTGCATTTAGGCTTTCTATTCTTCCTAGAATATCAACATAAGCATTCATATAGAGGTATTCATTCACCGTATTTATGGATTACTCTTTTTATTCTTGGCACATTAATCTCCGGGGAATACATAGTGTCTATTCTATTTATATTTTTTAGTTTTCTATATGCTCAAAAAAATAAAAGCAAATGGGGTCTTATAAGTCCAATTATTAGAGGTCTTCAAAACTACACAATACCTGCTGTTATTTTAGGTTGGACAAGTTACATGGCCATCATAGTTTTCTTTGTATTTTTTGTAAGGAACTTGTGTGGTGACATACGTGATTCTGGTAAAGATGGTAGGGAAGGCATGCATACAATACCGCTGTTTCTAGGGTTAAAGAGAAATGTTCCGTATTTGCACCTATTTACTGTTATGTTAACAAGTACATTGTGGTGGAGTTTAACAGAATTACATATTGGCATTTTGTTAACTGTATTGGTACTGCAGATTTTGACCTATAACATTACGAGGCGTTAGGCTTGTCTGCTTTGAAAAATAATTGCAATTCTTCTATAAAAATGTAATATCAGCTACAGATATTTAGCCAAGAAAAGGAGATGAAAATGGAAAGTCTTTTGGGTAAAAGAGTGACGGTAGATCAGCTAGACTTCTCTTCTGCTGTAAGGGATGGTCATCCTCAACAGTTGAAATACACGGGAATTGTTGATGGGGTATCCAACAACATGGTCAGACTTGTCGACTGCAAGATGATGTTGCGAGATGGAGCAAATCATATTATTGGCAGTACATGGTTTAATACTATGGCTCACACATTCATAGCAATTACTCCAACATGATATGTAGACCGCTTTTAAAAGGCGGTTTTTTGTACCCAGGAAACCCCGGGCGAACAGACCGTCCCGAACAATCATAGGTCTATGTGAGCCCGGGGATGAATGGAGTTGTTTTAACGGCC
>JALEGR010000023.1 GCA_022763265.1 Minisyncoccota bacterium
ATGATGCAAAAAGTGATGTGTTAGTACTTGAAGCACTTTTTGAAAGACTTTACCAGAAAGTTGGAGACCTTGATGAGATGGTCAGAATATCACAAACACCAAGTCTTATGAAAAAATTTACTTTTGGTAAATACAAAGAGAACTTTGTAGAAGAGATAGCCAAAACAGACAGAGATTACCTATCTTGGTTATACGAACAGAAATTACAGGATCCATTAGTAAATGATGAAGACGACTGGTTATATACCCTGAAGTTTTACCTGGATAGATAGACTATTAATATTAATCCTACTTGGATTTAGCGAACTTTAGATCAAAGTATATATTTACATCATCATCAATAGCTTTGTCACCTAGTTCCTTAAATATAGATCCTGAATCATAATTAATACCAAAATCAGTTCTATCTATAACAGTTTCTCCTTTTATAGCCATATCTCCATCTATAGATACCTCTACAGGTACCGTAATCTCTTTAGTTACATCTTTAATAGTTAGATCACCGGTAATAGATTTTGCATCAATAGATTTGATATAAAATTTAGCCATTGGATATGTTTCGACATCAAAGAAATCTTCTGACTTTAGGTGTTTACTTAATCCAGCAGAGTCAGAGGTAATTGATGTAACATCAAAAACAATTTCTCCTGTACCATTGTTAATTTCTCCACTTGAAATTAATATGGATCCATCATGAGAAAGACCTACAACCTTAGCCCCACGCCAATCTATCCTTGAATCTTCTTCTACTTTATATTCTCCAACAATATCAACACCTTCTATGTTATTAGTTGGTGCTTCTATCTTTTTATCTGGTAATAGAAAATAAGCACCAATAACCAAAACAATTACTATTAAGATATATTTCATATGTCTATATATTACTAGTAAAGAAACTGATTTACAAACTCTGTAGCGATACCAGTTTTTTGTAGGTAAATAGAGATAAGAATAATAGCAAGTATAAAGAACCCATAAGACAAACTTCTTGGATGCTGAATCTTGATATTAATAAAGATCATCAGTATCAGAAGTAATGCAATAATTGAGGCAGCAGCATAAAGTGCATACTCAACTGCCATCTTTGGATTCAAGACTACCCACTCATACCAAGTTGTGTACTTATCATAACCAGGAGCCTGTGCCTGCTCAACCACTCCAGAAGCATCCTCATCCAAATCAGCAATATCTTCAATCTCTGTTTCAATGTTTTGAAATTCAATATATTTTTCTTCGTCACCAAGAACCACCTCTTCCTTTACTTCTACTTTTGGTGGTTCTTTTTTCTCTTCCACAACCGGAGTAGGTGTAATTGGTGCTGGTGTTCCAAAAATCTGAACAACGTACGTCGTATCTCTACCTTCATACTCTCCATCAGCAATAGCTATACCAATTTCTGTAAAATTTGGACTTAAGATATTGTTTCTATGGGCCGTTGAAGCAAGCCACGCATCATTAACATCATCCGAGTATGAAAAATCTATAGCTAAGTTCTCTCCAGCGTAGATAAATTTATAATCAACAAGACCAATCCAATACCAAGGAGTAACACCTTCGGGAGAGATGTGTGAGAAGTATCCATCAGAAGCCATATCATTAGCCTTTAGCTGTGCAGCTAAAGTTAACTTATTACTCACAGAAAGTGGCGAAAGGGCTTCATTTACTCTTGCCTCATTGGTTAGATCCACTAGAGCACTTGGGTATATAGTAGCTAAAAGACCAGACCTGTTTAGAATCAAAGGTGCCAGAGAAGAAGATACCAGTAACCCACCAATCAAAGCAGCTAAGACTATGGTAGAAATACCATCAAATATATGTGGTTTATAGTTATTATGTTCTCCTGGTATTAAGTATTCTTTCATCCTTATTATTATACAATATTAATAAATTATTGCAATATTTCCTTACCATACTGCCAAAACTCCGGATGACCATTTTCACGCATCCAATACCACCATTCTGCACCCCAAAGATACTGTTGATCAAAGCCAGTTTTTTCAGCAAAAGATATAATCTCTTTAAACTTATCTATATCCATCCTCTGTAATTGGATGTCAATATCTGTATTTATTATTGAATCTACTAGCCATGGTTCTGCAGAAAGTTCTATTATCATAGTTGGTTTATCTCCAGAAATTAACCTGACCACATTGTGTTTCAGCTTAAAGAATGAAGCTGGTAACCTTGATTTAAAAGTACCAATCTCTGGGTTCCAAAAATATCTGTATAAACTTGTACCAAAAGCATCTCCCAACTTCCACGGCTCATACCAAGTTCCCAAATTACCACTATCTGTAACGAGAACAGGCGTGTCAGGATCTAAACTCTTTACTAACTCAATTTCCTTTTTAAGAAAATCTACATCAACAATAGGACAAGTTTCTTCAGCAAAGAGTGCCAAAAAGGGCTCGTTCTCAACCTGCCAATAGATCATGTTCTCCTCATCTTTATATCTCAAAACTACCTCAGTAATATAATCTAAAATTTCTTCCTGTAATTCATCCTCTGATACATCTTTAGCCCACTCTGGGACATGACATTCTGGCCATCTTGGCAATCTTTTACCAACAGATAGAATAAACTTTCCATCTCTTTTATTTAATTCTTTGATCTGAAAGTCTAGTTCATAGAAATTAAACTGATTATTATTTGCTTCAGTAATTGGCCAATGAGCTGAGAATCTAAAATTCCTTACTCCTAAATCGTCCATTATAGCTAAATATGTTTTCTCATAAGAAAGATTAAGTTCATTTGTCCTGAACCGGCTAAAAGACATTCCATAAGTTATGTTTCGAGGCGCAGGTCTGTATGAAAAAATTAGTAAGAATATTAGTATAAAAATTATTGCTAAAATAACCTTTTTCATATAAATAATATAAAGAATCCTATGACAATAAGTGAAACTGCGATTACTTTTTGAATTAGATCTTTATGCTCCACATTTTCTCCTACCTCTTTTGGAGTCTTTCTACCTAAAATAGCAGCAAAGAGTATCAGGAATACAAACTGCAAACCATTAAGAGCATTTATCAAAGCAACATCTCCGATATTAATAGCAGCTAGAATAAGTATAGCAGCAATTCCGGCAAGAGTTTTATTCCCAATAATCCAAAGTCCACCATTCTTGCCTCCCTCTTTTGATTGGCCAAGTATTCTAGATCTTGGACTTCTAAACAATAAGAGAGAAAGAGCAGCAATTACACCAGCGATTCTTGTCCAAAAGAATCCATCTGTGAAATTGGCTTCATTAAATATCATTTTTAGGATAATTGAATGTGTTCCAAAAAATACACCGGCCAAGACTGCAAGTTTTACAACTCTAAAACTACAACGCAGTCTTGATATCAGAATAGTTCCAAGAACCATTAGGACAAAAGCAATCAGTGCATTTGTTGATAGAAAAGTGTCAAAAACAAAGATACTGATTATGTACGTAGTAATTGCAGTAACAGCACTTGTCATTGGTACCACATCTGAAGCATCGGCTGTCCTGAAAGCTTTGAATAAGAATATCAGTGCTTCTAATATTACAAATCCAGATATAAGAGAAAGAATAATAACTTTACCGTGTGGTAGTGTTAATTCAGACAACATTGGAATGGAAAGTCCCTTATAAGCTGGGACAAATGAATGAAAGATATCTCCAATAAATAATACAATCAATGAAGCTGCTGATAGTAGATTTACATAAAAAGCATAAACAACCGGCTTTGGTAGTCCAGGTTTTGTAACAATATATTTATCAATAAGTGCTACTGTAGCGTTCAATAGTTGCGCTATGACAACTAATATTATCCAGATGTACATAATTAACCCTCTATACTATTAGACTGACAAATCTTTTTATATTCATAAGCAGAAGGTCTAATCTTCCTCTTTAAAGTTTTATAATCTACCTCAATTAAACCAAACCTTTTTTCAAACCCATGGGCCCATTCATAATTATCTAGAAGAGACCAATACATAAATCCACGGACATTTGCACCGTGCTCAATAGCCTTGTGTGTATTTGAAATTAAATCTTTAATATAATCTCCCCTATATTTATCTTTTTCATCTGCAATACCTGCCTCTGCGATAAAGATTGGCTTGTCATACTGTTTTAATTCCCGAATAACATAGTAAATTCCTTCTGGGTATATGTCCCAGTCCATATCTGTTTTTTCATATATACTATTATCACCAAACTTCTTATGAAAATAATAATTCAAACCTATTGAGTCAAAGTAACCATGTATTTTGTTAAGAAATCGCCGATTCCACCACCAACTCATTACTCCAGCTAAAATCTTATTGAAAGGATTCCAGTTAGAGTGAAAATATATATTGTCTTTAACAATACCCAATTCACAACCAATATCTAAAGACTTAATTCTTTTATAAGATAGCTTATGAGCTTTTACTAAATTATTAAAAACTCTATTGTATGATCTAAAACTTTTCTCAAAAGGTGGCCAAAACCCTCTGATATACCCATTGGTAGCAAAAACAACTGGTTCGTTTATGGTTGCCCAGTGTCTACAAAGATTACCTAATTCTGAAACCACATATTCACAGTATCTGGCAAAATATCCTGGTGATTTCTTATTTAAAAAACCACCTATATCTCTAAACCATACTGGCAAGGTGAAGTGCCAAATAGTAACAAAAGGAGTCATGTCTTTTGAGATTATATAGCTCAGTACATCTTTGTAGTGCTCAATTTCTTTCTCATCAAATTTACCTTCTTCAGGTTCAATACGTGACCACTCAATAGATATCCTTATAGAATTGTGTCCCAGGCTTTTAGCTAGATCAATATCTTCTTTATATCTACTATAATGATCTGTAGCTCTGTCACAGGCCGGAACTTTTCCATCTTTTGAAGCCATAGACCAATCATTATTATCTATTCCTCCCTCAATTTGATATGAAGCGGTAGCAGCCCCCCAGTGGAACTTCTTTGGAAAAAACTTCTTTGACATATATAAATTATATCAAAGTTTTATATATGACAGGTTGGATCAATCCCCTTCTTCTCAAAATATCTTTGATGATATTCTTCTGCAGGATAAAATTCTCCCGCCTTTGTTATCTCAGTAACAGCCCATTCAATATTCTCTTTTGATTTTTGTGCTTTTTCTTTTTGCTCTTCATCTACATAGAAAATGGCTGACCTGTATTGTTCTCCAATGTCTGGACCTTGTCTATTTAGGGTTTTTGGATTATGCATTTTCCAAAATGAATCTAATAGTTCTTCATAACTAACCTTTTGTGGATCAAAATCAACTAAAACTGCCTCAGCATGACCAGTAGATCCAGTGCAAACATCATCATAAGTTGGGTTCTCTAAATATCCACCAGTATAGCCAACTGTAACATTGTTAACTCCATTTATTTTTCTAAAAGCAATTTCTACTCCCCAGAAGCAACCTGCCGCAAATATAGCCTTCATACATTATTAGAGATATTTTTTATTAAACCTGGACCTTTATATATCATACCTGTTATTAACTGGAGAATGTTTGCTCCTTTGTGTAATTTTTCTTTAGCATCTTCTACTGAGAAAATACCACCACAGCCAATAATGGTGAAATCTTTACCTACATGTTTTCTAGTTTTCTCTATTAAATCATTAGACCTGTCCTTACAAGGAAGACCGCTAAGTCCACCCCTGTAACTATCTGGTGCTTCTTCTCTAAACACTAGTTCATTATAGTTCTTGTTAAGATTTCCAATAATCACACCATTTAATCTATATTTTCTTATAATATCAATTAGTACCTTAAACTCTTCCCATTCCATGTTGATAGGCATTTTTACATAAACAGGTTTTTCTATACTAATCTTTACAACTTCCATAAGTAGACTTTCTAAAAGCTCAGGTGTAGTAAATGTCTCTCCTCCAAAAGCGTTTGGGCAAGAGATATTTATAGCATAGTAGTCTCCAATATTTTCTTTATTAAGTCTTTTAAGGGAGTGGATATAATCACTAACAGCCTCTTTGGTATCACAATTTTCTTTAGAGTTGGTTTTAGCAACACTTATGCCAATAACAAAGTCCTCCTCTCTCCTTTCTTTATTACCAAGTCTTTTAATGACAGCGTCCACTCCTTCGTTTTTTAATCCTTTATTAACCAAAATACTCTGTGATCTTTTTAATCTGGTAAGTCTAGGCTTTGAATTACCTTCATATGATTTTGCTGTCACTGATCCAACCTCTACCCCACCGAAAGAAACGTATGGAAGGATTTCAGTTAATCTTCCGTTATAATCAAAACCAGCTGATAGAACTACAGGATTCCTGTACCTAATACCATCAACAACTACAGAATGACTTTTATTACCATAGATATATCCTGTTATTTTTCTAGTAAAAGAAAATCTACCTAGAAATTCGCCAAGAGATATAAAAAGATCGTGGATCAACTCTGGATCAAATAGAAAAAGTATTGGTTTTATCACATATCTATACATACAAGAATTATATCAAAAAGAAAAAAGCCCGAGAGTGTGTTAAACTCCCGGGCTTGTGTGATCAGCCTGTCTGACTTAGATGTCGCTGTCGTCTTCGTCGGCGAAGAGGGCGGCCAGGTTTTCCTCGAGCATGTTCTTCTCGGCCTGACGCTGACGTGCTCGCTCGTTTGCTTGACGCTGCTTTTCCTGCGCTTCGGCTTGCTTGCGCTTGTGCCGAAGATCCATCTCGATCTGCGAGAGACCGAAGTAGACGTCAACCGGCTTTTCCATCTTCTTTGCAGTGAGCACAGCGAGCTGGGCAAGCGGGGATTCACGGTGAACCGAATGATCACCGTACTCGTCCACATAGAACGGGACGCCGGAGACCCACACGGCCTGGCCCCTGATATGGAACCGATGGCCGAGCCGCGTGATCTTCCGACGATCATCGAGAGCCTTGATGACCTCGATGATGCCTTCGCCACGCTTGGCAGCCTGTTCCGTCTCGTTGATCATGGTTGTGCTGACCATGATCCAGAACTTGGGACGGAATTTCTTGCCGATGAGGGCGCAGAGCTTTTCTTCGTCGCCGTCGTAGCCGACAAGAGCCTGAAGCTCTTCCACGCAGATCATGCGTCCGAGCGCTTCGACAAGCCGACAGATCATGCCGAACGGCAGATGCTGGCTGAATTCCGCCCACCACTGGAGGACCTTGAGGTCGTCAATGGTGATCTGGCGACGGAGCGCCTTAGCGAGCCGCACAGCCATCTTGCGAGAAAGGTGACGACTGAAGTTTTCAATGCACCACCGGTACGCCTCCTGTTCCATCGGGTACTTGCCGAGATCGGCGGGTTCCGGGGCGCTCTCGCCACCATCGTATTCGGCGAGCTGGATACCCTCGGTCGGAATGTTGAGACCAGAACCAAACTCTTTAGTACGTGCAGCCGTCATGGCATGCTCCTTGCCCTATAGGGCAGAAAGAAAAATTTTCAACGAGCATTGAGGGACAATTCCTCATGCTCTCTACCATACAATATAGCATATTTTAATTTATTGTCAAGCACTAAATTTCTCCGTAATTGAAGAGTACGCTAAAAGGCTTGCACCAATGGAGAACGTATTTATACGCTTCTATATCAACGTTTTCTGGGATTTTATAGTTTATATTCCCCTCTGTTCCCTTTGTTTTTCCTAAATCAACATAATCATTAGCTTCTAGGTCTTTTGATAAATATACATGTAATGCAGGCCCATTTATTGTGTAGAAATCTTCAAACCTTATATAATCACCCACTATTCTAACAGTTCCACTTGCTGGATGCCCTGAAGTACCTATTATCTGACTAGCTACAACTTCTCCTTCACTAACTGTCTCGTTCGTTTCAGGTAACTCATCCTGAACTTCTATAGTAATAAATAGCGGAGACACTAGATAATATAAAACTCCAAGAACTATTATTACTCCTAGTGCAATTAGAAATTTTTTCATATTAAATATATAACTGTTAGTATGTATCCAATAATAACAAGTGTCATTCCTAAGATACCGAATCTTTGTTCTATCTTCATAGTAGATAAAACTTTCTCATCTACCCTATGTTCATTTAGAAATCTATGATGAACCCTAAGTGCAGCCCAGGCTATTAGAAGAGTTCCTGCTGTATCTATAGTTATAATCAAAATCTCCATTAATCTTATTGTAGCTTATATAAGAAAAAGGTGCCAAACAGCACCTTTAGAGTTAAACAATTTTTGCAGAAGGTACCTTAAGAATCTCCTTAACGACCTTTCTGACTTGAGGTGCCTCAATTGGAACCTCAAAGCCAATTTCAAAACCAAAATGATCCCCAGATTTCCAAGAGTGGATAGAGGTCATATTGATTTTGTCCTTGGCTAGAATCTGCGTAATCTGATTCAAGACACCCGGCTTGTCTCCCTCAAAAGAGAGCTTCAGAACATGTGGACCAGATAAATCTGCTCGCAGACGAATCAGAGCATTAAAGAGCAAGGAAGCAGCTTCAGTTTCATCACCAAAGTGTCTCTTACTTTTTAGGAACTCCTCGACAAACCTACCCCTATCTTTTGTCTCAATGGTCTCGACTGCTTCATTGAGAATCCTAATAAGCTTTCTCAAGTAATCAACAACATATGGGTTCTCAACCTGAATATCAAAGTATAGATTTGGATCCTGGTTAAGAATCCTACCCATTAGACTCATAGCAATGAGATAAAACGGACTGGTATAGCCCTTACTCTCAGCCACATCAATCCCATACTCCCTCATAACCCTGGCCATGGCCAGAACCGATGCATGAGGAAGACCTTGGACAACTGCCATGTGTCTATCATGATCATCTGCAGTTGTTTCTTTGACTACAACAGATAAGTCGGCAAAGAGTCTGTCGAGCCAATCCCTGTGTTTGTTTAAAGACAAAACATCAACACAAAGAGTTTGGCCTCGAAGCGTCTGTGTAGTTGGTGAACACATTGGATGAAGACTGACTACTTGTGATCTGTAATCCCTAAATGCCTCGGTTGGCATTAGTTTGACACTAGTAATATCCATACACAGCTGTCCATCTCTGGAAAAGGGTTGACACTCACCAATGACTTCCTTCATCTTGGAAATTGGCACACAGAAGAGAACTACTTCTGCCTTTTCCATTACGTCAATATTGGTAACTTTGGTTTCAAGGTCAGAGCCAATAACAGTATCTCCCCTTGCCTTGAAAAAGTCTTCAAACCATCTCCCAAACCTGCCATTAACACCGATAATTCCAACAGTAGCCATAGCTACCCCCTTAATTGTTTAAGGTTACATTTCTACAACCATATTACATAGATAAACCTAAAGATCAATCGTCTTTCTTTGGGAATCCCCATGTCCACTTTGGTTTCTCGCCCTTTCTGTATGCAATCCTGATAAAAGCAATGGTTAGAAGAACAAGGGGTAAGAAGAAAGTAAACACTAATTCACCATCACTAGAACTTTCATCTATAGTTAATGCAAAAACAATAACCAATAGAATATACGCTAGTGTAACTAGCCATCCTTTTTTATTAGCCGGAGTCCAGCCCCAACCAAAAGGCTTTCTTTTGAACCAATATCCCTCTGGATTATCTTTTAGGTATTCAATGTATTCTTTTATAACACCCATTTAGTTTTTATAATATTCCAATAATGCTTTCAGGCCTTTAATATTTCTATCAAATTCTACATCACTATGAGTCTGTAATTCAACTGTAATAGCAGGAATATCTATAGAAGCAAGCCATCCCTCAGAGTCCCCATGAACTGGGTATGCATCAAAGAATGGTACCGCATCATATCCTGCCGCCTTAGCATATAGATTCATTATATTTAGTGTGTCTGGCAAAATACCGGAAAAACACTCTGATCCATATACTGCTCCTGCTTGACTGTGCCAGAAGATAACAGCCTTTGGTTCTATTTCTAAAACATAGTCTCTAATAACCTGACTTTCCTTTTCAGAAAATGGACCTTCTCCTGTGTTTACCTTATTCCCTCTCCAAACACCATCAGCACTCCATTTACAATCAAAATTCCTATTCAAATCAACTTCATTTGCATTGAATCTTCCAGGTACTGTGTCTTCTGATACATCAGATGCAGTGAAGATTCCTTCTTTA
>JALEGR010000001.1 GCA_022763265.1 Minisyncoccota bacterium
ACACATACTTGCTAATGAACAAAATTTTACGTATAATAAATTAATATATTAATAAATTTAAATAATTATGCCTGAACTAGATATTGCCCTTCCTTCAAAACCAAAAATCGTTTTTGAAGAAGAATTTAAAGCTTCATTTGAGATCGATGGTCTTGCTCCAGGATATGGACATACCCTTGGAAACTCTCTTAGAAGAATCATTTTAGCTTCCCTACCAGGTGCTGCTATTACCTCTGTTAAAATTAATGGGGTTTCTCATGAGTTTTCTGTAATTGATGGTGTTAAAGAAGATGTTATTACTATTCTTCTTAACCTAAAAAAGTTAAGTATTCAAATGATTACAGAAGAGTCACAAACTCTTACCCTTAAAGCTGCTGGTGTAAAAAATGTAACTGCCGCTGATATTGATCTTCCAGGTCAGGTAAAAATCTTAAACCCAGAAATGCCAATTGCCACTCTTACAGACAAAGGGGCAAATCTAGAGATTGATATTACAGTTGAGAGAGGTTTGGGCTTTGTTCAAAAAGAAGTTTTACAAAAAGACAAAGTAGAGATTGGAACACTAGCACTTGATGCAATTTTTACTCCAATAAGGAGGGTGAACTATGAAGTTCAAAATATGCGTGTTGGTGATAGAACAGACTTTAACAAACTAACAATCTACATTGAAACAAACGGAACAATCACACCAAAGGAGGCTCTTGAGAAATCAATTGAAATCATGATTAACCAGCTGAAAGCAATTATTGGTTTCAGGGAAGAGGTTGTTGAGAAAGAAGATGAGGTTGTAAAAGATGATTCTGAAGAAGGGGTTACTGATGATAAGGAATTCCTAAAAACCCGAATTGAATCACTAGATTTATCAGCTAGAACTCAAAATGCTCTAACTAATGCAAACATTAGAACAGTCGGTGGACTACTTAGAAAGAAAGAAGATGATCTTCTTGAAGTAGACGGTCTTGGAGAAAAGGGAATTCAGGAGATAAAGAAGGCTATAAGTAACTTTGGAGTTACATTAAAGTAAGCTTGATTTTGAGCCAACAATCAGTTAATATAGCATTTCGTTCATGAATCATCATAAGAAAAACAGAAAATTTGGCCGGGTCAGAAATCAACGAAAAGCGCTACTGAAATCGTTGGCTTCTTCGCTTATTGATAAAGAAAGAATCCAAACTACAGAAGCAAAAGCTAAAGAGCTTAGGCCCATAGTTGAAAAGCTTATAACATCTGCAAAAAGTGGAAGCTTATCTTCAAGAAGAACTCTTAGTTCAAGAGTTGGAGTTTCTGCTTCAAAAAAACTAGTTGATTCTATTGCGCCAAAATACAAAGATAGAAAAGGTGGTTATACCAGAATTACTAAGCTTGAAACAAAAAGATCAGATGCTGCCAAAATGGCACAAATTGAATTTGTATAATATGAAAGAATACACTATTGATGCAACAAATAAGAAGGTGGGTAGAGTAGCAACAGAAGCTGCTAAAGTTTTGATGGGAAAAGACGATGCAAACTATCAATCAAATGTGGTAGCAGATGTTTCCGTAAATATTTCTAATGCATCAAAAGCTGATATATCAGAGAAAAAGAAGGAACAAAAAATTTATAAAAGATTCTCTGGATATCCAGGAGGCCTCAAAGAAACAAAAATGAATAAGCTTATTGAAAAGAAGGGTTACTCTGAGGTATTTAAAAACGCAATATATGGAATGCTTCCTGGTAATAAGCTTAGAAAGAAAATGATGAATAACCTAAAAATCACTGAATAATATGGCAACTAAACAAGCAACAAAATATTTTGAAGCAGTAGGAAGAAGAAAGACTTCTGTTGCTAGAGTTCGTATTCATCCAGGGTCCAAGAAAACAACCATTACTGTAAATGAAAAACCACTAGAGGAATTTTTCTCTACTAACGAGCTGCATCAAATTGCCAGAGATGCTTTCATCTTAACTGATGTAAAAGAAAGTTTTGATGTCACTGCCAAGATTTTAGGAGGAGGAACAAATTCTCAGGCTGAAGCACTGAGACACGGTATCTCAAGAGCACTTATTGAATTTGATCCAGAACTTAGAGGTGTTTTAAAGAAAGCTGGATTCCTGAAGAGGGATCCAAGAACAAAAGAAAGAAGGAAGTTTGGTCTTAAAAAAGCCAGAAAAGCTCCACAGTGGAGCAAGCGATAATATTTTGCTTTGTAATTTCATATGAGTAAAAAAGATATTAATGAGGATATTGTATTTGAGTCAGAAGAGGAAAGCACACCTCAAGATAAACTCAAGAAAATAAAAAACAAATTAAAATCTTGTGAGACGGAAAGAAAAGAATATTTAGAAGGTTGGCAAAAAGCTAGAGCCGATCTAATTAACCTTAGAAAACAAGATGAGGAAGAGAAGAAGAGGATCCGAGAGTTTGCAAAAGAAGATGTTGTTCTTGATCTAGTCAGTGTCCTTGATAGCTTTGATATGGCTTTTTCAAACAAAGAGTCCTGGCAGAGTGTTTCAGAAGAATGGAGAGTTGGTGTTGAATATATTCATAGCCAACTCCTCTCGATTATGCAATCCTATGGGCTAACTGAGATAAATCCAGTAAATGAGAAGTTTGATCCAGAATTATGCGAAGCAGTTGAAACTAGAGAAGGAAAAGATAATATAGTAGTTGAAGTTATTAGAAAAGGCTATCGACTGAAAGATAAGATTGTCCGGACTGCTAAGGTAGCTGTAGGAAAAGATTAATAATTTAACTTAATAAAAATATGTCAAAAATAATTGGAATCGACTTAGGAACAACAAACTCAGCAGTAGCTATTGTTGAGGGAGGAGAACCAAAAATTATTGAAAACACTGAAGGCACAAGAACCACACCTTCAATTGTTGCCATATCAAAAACCAACGAAAGAATAGTTGGTCTCCTTGCAAAAAGACAAGCAGTAACGAATCCAGAGAATACTGTTTTTTGGTATTAAGAGATTTATCGGACACAACTTTGAAGAAGAGATGGTCCAGAAGGAAAAAGATGTTGTTCCTTTTGAAATGAGAAAGTCAGAAACGGGTGGCATCGAAGTGAAGATGGGGGATAAGTGGCACAGACCAGAAGAAATTTCTGCCATGACTCTTCAGAAACTAAAAGCAGATGCTGAAGCAAAAATTGGAGAAAAGGTTACTGAAGCTGTTATTACTGTTCCAGCATATTTTAATGATGCTCAGAGAAAAGCCACAAAAGATGCCGGTAAAATTGCCGGACTTGAAGTAAAAAGGATTATAAATGAACCAACAGCCGCTGCTCTTGCTTATGGTTTTAACAAGAAGAAAGATGAGAAAATTGCCATCTTTGACTTTGGTGGTGGTACTTTCGATATCTCAATACTAGAAGTGGGAGATGATGTAGTTGAGGTAAAATCAACAGATGGAGACTCTCATCTTGGTGGAAAAGATATTGACCAGAAAATAATTGGGTTTTTAATCGAAGAATTTAAAAAAGACTCTGGAATTGATATAAAAAGCGATAGATTGGCTTTACAGAGACTAGATGAAGCTGCTGAGAAGGCCAAAATTGAGCTCTCAAGCGCTTCTGAGACAGAAATCAATATTCCATTCATTACCTCAGACTCAAATGGCCCAAAGCACCTTTTGATAAAGATGTCTAGAGCAAAGCTCGAGGAACTTTCTGAAGAATTTATTGAAAAAGCAATGAAGATTACCGAAAGAGCAGTTGAAGCTTCTCCTTTCAAAAAAGAAGAGATTGATGAAGTAATTCTTGTTGGAGGACAAACTAGGATGCCAAAGATCACTGAAAGGGTTAAAGAATATTTTGGTAAAGAACCAAATAAAACTATAAATCCTGATGAAGTTGTGGCACTGGGTGCTGCTATTCAAGGTGGAATTATTGGAGGAGATGTTAAGGATGTTCTACTTCTTGATGTGACCCCTCTTTCTCTTGGAATTGAAACAATGGGAGGTGTGGCCACAAAGCTAATTGAAAAGAATACTACAATCCCAGCTTCAAAATCACAGGTGTTCTCAACAGCAGCTGACAATCAGACATCTACTGAAATTCATATTGTCCAAGGCGAAAGAGCTATGGCATCTGACAATAAGACTCTTGGGAAATTTATTCTTGATGGTATTCCACCAGCACCAAGGGGAGTTCCTCAAATTGAAGTTTCCTTTGATATTGATGCTAACGGAATCTTAAACGTAAAGGCAACTGATAAGGCAACTGGCAAGGAACAGTCGATTAGAATTGAGGCTTCCTCAGGATTATCAGAGGATGACATCAAGAAGATGCAGGATGATGCAGAAGCTCATTCTGAAGAGGACAAAAAGAAAAAAGATCTCGTTGACTCTAGAAACATATCAGAGCAACTAATTTACACGGCCGAGAAGTCTCTGAAGGATGCAGGAGAAAAAGTACCTGAAGATGTAGTTAAATCTATCAATGAGAAAATTGAGATGCTAAAAAAGAGTAAAGATAGCGATGATCTTGAAGCTATAAAAAATGATACAGAGGCACTATCTAGTGAAATACAAAAGATAGGGCAATATATGAATCAGCAAAAAGATGAGGGTCCAGACGTAAAAGATGCTGACTTTGAAGAGAAGAAGAATGACTAAGGATTACTACAAAATACTTGGTGTTGAAAAGAATGCTTCGCCTGATGAAATAAAAAAGGCCTTCAGAAAAATGGCTCATAAATACCACCCCGACAAAAAAGATGGGGATGAGAAGAAGTTTAAAGAGGTTAATGAAGCCTATACTGTCCTTTCTGACCAAAAGAAAAGAGCCGAGTATGATAATTACGGTCAAACTTTTGGAGATGGTTTTGACTTCTCCGGATTCCAGGGAGGCGTAGACTTTGATTTAGGAGATATCCTAGAAGGTTTTTTCGGAGGTGCTGGTTTTGGAAGAGGAGTAAGGAGAGGTAGAGATATTTCAATTGATACTGAACTTACATTCGAAGAGTCAGTTTTTGGAGTGGAAAGAGATATTTTAGTGAATAAACAGACAAGCGAGAAACCTGAAGAGATAAAAGTCAAAATTCCTTCTGGAATAAGCGATGGTCAAATGATTAGACTAACTGGTAAAGGTGAATCTATTCCAGATGGAGTTTCAGGAGACTTGTACATTAAAGTGCACGTAAAACCACATCCAGTATTTAGGAAAGAGGGATACAACCTAGTTATGACACTAAACGTAAAGTTAACTGATGCACTACTTGGTGCATCTTATCCAGTAAATACACTAGATGGTTCAATTGATATAAAAATTCCAAACAATGTAAAGTTTGGTGATATTTTAAGAGTTCGTGACAAAGGAGTTCCTGTTGGAAATAAACGTGGTGATCTTTTGATAAAGATAAACATCGAGCTTCCTAAAAAGTTATCCAGAAAATCTAAAAAAATTATTGAAGATTTAAAGAAAGAAGGTATATAATATACCCATGGTCTTTCTGGCAGACATAATTGAATTTATAACCGAACTATCTACTGACACCCTAGTTATTATTTTTGCAATTGCAATTTTTGCCTTCCTAAGTATCTATCTAGGAAAAGATTGGATTGTTAGTTTTATATTCTCTCTTTTCATATCTAAGGGAATCACTTTTCCTTTTGATATTGGACAGAATGGAAGTGGTTATATTTCGTACGGAATCTTTCTTGTACTTGCTGTAGTTATAACTTATTTAATACGAAAATTTGTAAAGATTGATTTTCCATATAAGAAATCCAAGAAATACACTCAGGCTGCCATACTGGGCCTAGTTACAACTATTGCCGTTATGGCAACCGGAGTAAGCCAGATTTATGGTTTCTCTTCCTTTGTAATGAGATGGTTTTCTGGAGACTATCTATTCTATTCTTCTCTATTACCGTTTGTACTTTTGTTTTTTGTAATAAAAAGATAAAACCCCAAGGTATTTAAACCTTGGGGATGTTTTTCAACGTCGAGCTTGCTGAATACGAGTGAGACGCTGATGAGTGACGGCATTGAACTGTCCTTCAGACAGACGATAGCCTTTGGACACAAGAATCGGATCAAGTTCAGACCGATCAGCATCCCTTTTGGTAATGAATTCTGCATGCGTCATTCGAATTCCATTGACCTTAAGGCTCCTGACCGCTGAACTAACAGTTTTGGGCAGGATTGATCCGTAGCCACCTTTGGCAGGAACATTGGCTTCATTTGGTCCGGCATTTTTATTTACGCCGACCAACTTGTATCCAGTTCCTGGAATTTTGTACTCCTCAGGCCTTGTGGTCCTGTTCAAGACAATCCCTGCCAGGCCACCGTCTGTTGAAGACCTGTCTCTTGAGATAACCTTTCCTGTATTTCTTTTTCCGTTAGCTACGTCGCGAATCGCCTGGAGATCCTGACCGAGTTCAGTTTTGCCTGCAACATTTGCAGCTACGTTCGTAAACTCCACGACTTTCTCGTTGCATCCAACGAGAACCAATGAGGCAGCGATAGCCAGTAGAAGAAAGCCTTTCATTAGATTTGCTCCTTTTTGAAAGGTAAATGTGCTTGTTCTAACTAAACATTATAGTAAATGAGTATTTTGTCAATGATTTTGTTGACAGCCTGGTTTTTACAGAGAATAATGTGCCTTAGAGTGTTCTTTTGAAAAACTATGAAAGGTTTATACAGATGCGTTACTTTTCTTTTATCTTAGTGTTCTTTTTCACAGTACAGGCTCTTGCTGATGATCTATATGATCTACAAGGAATATACTCAAAAAAAAGCTTTGACCTATGCATAACTGACTCAAACAATAAAGGTCATGCCTGTGGGCATATTTCCTGGAAAAAAGATGGAAAGCCTTGGAATAAGAGAATCTACCAAGCAATCCTCATTAAAGATGGGGAAATTATTAATCTGGGGGAATCACTTTCGAGCATTGCAAATGCAATAAATGACAATGACCAGATTGTTGGAAAGTTTCTAACAGATGAAGGTACCTGGCATGCATTTCTTTGGGAAAACGGAGTTATGAAGGACTTGGGTACCTTTGGGGGCCCAGAAAGCATAGCCAATGACATAAATAATCAAGGTTGTGTTGTTGGAGTATCTGATGTGGACTTTAAAGTAAGTCATGCTTTTGCCTATTACAACGGTAAGATGCATGACATACATACAGTTCCTGGTGGTGACAAACACAGTAGTACTTCTCATGCCATAAATGATCGTTTCCAGATAGTTGGGGATGTTTGGCTAGAGGAGAATCGTATAAAAATCCGTGCTGGATTTTTATACGAGAATGGAAAAATGGAACTTGTCGCTAATCCAAATTCGAATCTTCCGTATCCATTTAATTCAGTTGATACACTTAGAGATATAAATAATCTAGGTGATATGGTGGGTATGGATGATTCCAGTCTTTTTGTAATAAGGGATGGGAAGTTTAAGGTTTTGCAGAAAGACTGTCCTGGGATCGACACCTTGGTTGCTAAAATTAATGATTGTGGTGTTGTCATCTCAAATTTCTTTGGTGAAGTGCCAAGCATATGGACGCCTGGAAGGGTAGAGCACAGTGCAAGGTCCTACTTTGATGGGAAGTTCTTCAACTTATTGAGTATTGATAATCAATGTCGAATAGTTGGGGATAAATCTCAGTACATTAGAGAACAGAGAAGAATTATTTCTCTTGGTGTTATTGCCACACCTAAGACTCACGATCATAAAGCAATTCTTGTGAAGAAGCCTGAAGGTGATCCGTTTGAGAAGAAGCCTAGGGTTTTGAGTAAGAGAGCCAAAGGACTTTTGTTCATTACACCAGGTTGGAATGGTGATGTGGAAACTTGGCCTAAAGATCTTGCTGAAATTTTTAAGAATGAATTTGTAGCAAGGAAGGTGCTTGAAAATTGGGACATCATTGTCTTTGATTGGGAAGACGGTGCCAAAGGTTTTGAAGGTGATGAAGGCATCATTGAGGCTAATATCCTTAGATTTCCTGGTGGGAAACCATCTGTGGCTTGTAGATGGGCAGAAAGGCTTGGCAAAGAGTATGGAAAGCTTTATGCCAGGAGAAGTTACGTGTCTGCTCATCTGATAGCACATAGTTCTGGATCTTGGATGATCAATGAAATAGCACGAGAGATTAACTCTGATGAATGCTTTGTTCAGACAACTTTTCTTGATGCATATATTCCGAAGGGTTGGGAAGATCGAGCCGATGAGCTTGGTGATTTTTCTGACTTTTCTGAGCATTATAGGGATGGGAGGTATGATGGGCGCATAATAGAAGCATTTGGACCAGGGCTAATTGGGCCAATTCTAAAAAAATGTATCAATTTCGATGTTTCTCCTTCTGATACAGAAAAAAGAGATCCTATTAATGCACATTATTGGCCATATATATGGTATCAAAATAACCTTAAGGGCCCTTACGGTGCCAGTATCTCCATTTCTTTCGATAAAAACACAAAACATGATGGAGTTTTTATCCGAAGTGGAGAAATAAAGGTGAGGAAGTAAGTGTTTATTTAACCAGACCCTGTAATATTACTTTTGGTCTGGTTTTTTATTTTTTATATAGTTTAAAAAAGTTAATATAATTAAAATTATAAAGTAGAGTATAGCTATGTATACTTGCAGCAATGGAAACAGAAACCCGTTACTGGTAAAAAGAACCCTATTGTATACTACAACTGAATAAAATTCGAAACTACCTAACATTAAGTCAGAGGCTATTAAAACAACGTTATATATGGCAAGTGTTATCCATAAAGCATTCCATAGGGTAAACAAGAGTTTTTTCATTTGGTTAGACATAACAAAATTCTACCACATGCAACAAAAAACCAGCTATTAAAATACCTATTTCTTTTTCAAAAAAATATGGTATACTATGTTCTGTTCGAATTCTGACAGTTAATACTATATATGGGC
>JALEGR010000024.1 GCA_022763265.1 Minisyncoccota bacterium
ATTCCAAATTTTACCGCATCTTTCCTTTTGTGAAGGAACCTTTGTTGACTATGAAGTGTCAACAACTCTTATTATATGTACAATCTCATTTGACATATTAGGATTTCTGTGTAATCTGTAAATAGAACGGAAACAATTCTTTAGGAGGCATGTTGTGCCTGATAATCAAATCAAAAGAAGCCAATTGGTAAGGATCTGGTTCATTGGCGGTTTCAAGCCGTGTCCTTGTTGTGGCAAGAAAGCTATTGTTCAGCGCGAATACGGGGATGCATTTCTGCATGGCTTGCATCACGACCCTTCTTGCAGTTGGTGTGGTGCAAAATTTGTGCCGCTGAAGCGCAAACACATGTTTGCAAGAAGCAGGCTTCGTGTCGAAAAGGTTGCGTAAGAATACTTAGGGGGCTTGGATTAAAATCCAAGCCCTTTCTTTACCTCTTGACTTCTTAAAACAAAGGAGTATTATAGTATTCAACACCTCCGGGGTGTTTTTTTATACCAGCAAAGTATAATACACATAATATGAAAATAGGAACATATATTAAAGAAACTAAAAACGAGATGAAGCATGTTAGCTGGCCAACTAGAACTCAGGCCCTTGCCTTTACTGTTATCACTATAATTATCGCTCTCCTAACGGCTGCATATCTTGGTCTTTTTGATTATCTATTTACAGAAATAATTGCAAATATCATCTAATATGGGAAAACAAAAAATACAAGAAGGTAGAAATTGGTATGCAATTCATACATATGCTGGATATGAGAATGCTGTACTTCGTAACTTGAAGCAGCGTATTGAATCTCTTGGAATGGGAGATAAGATTTTTGATGTTGTTGTTCCAACAGAAAAGAAGATAAAAATAAAGGGTACAAAGAGGGTAGAGGAAGAAGAAAAGATCTACCCGGGATATATCCTGGTAGATATGATTGTTACTGATGAGTCTTGGTATGTTGTTAGAAATACCCCAAGAGTAACAGGATTTGTTGGTTCAGGAGTATATCCAGTTCCAGTTTCTAAAGAAGAGATAGACTATTTGTTCAAGAGAATGAATACAGATGTTGCTAAGCATAAGATTGATTTTGAAATTGGAGAGCATGTATCTATAATTGATGGTCCGTTCAAGGATCTAGAAGGTAAGGTTGATGTTGTTGATGAGGAAAGGGGTAAGATAAAGGTTCTGGTTTCAATGTTTGGAAGAGAAACGCCTGTTGAACTAGACTTCTTGCAGGTAAAGAAGATTTGAGGTAATGTATTTCCACTATGGCAAAAGAAGTAATTAAGAAAATAAAAGTACAAGCAATGGGGGGTGCAGCAACACCTGCTCCACCTTTGGGTCAAACTCTTGGTCAGGCCGGTATAAACATTGGTGAGTTCGTTACTCAGTTTAATGCTGCCACACAGGACAAGAAGGGTCAGCTTATTCCAGCTGAGATCTCACTTTACGAGGATAGAAGTTTTACTTTTGTACTAAAGACTCCACCTGCATCTAACTTGATATTGAAGTCTGCTAACATCCAGAAGGGTTCTGGAAAGAATAAGGTCAGCAAAGCTGGTTCAATTACTAAGGCACAAGCAAGGGAGATTGCTGAAATAAAAATGCCTGATCTAAATGCTCATGATCTAGATGCTGCTACAAAGATTATTGAAGGTAGCGCCAGAAGCATGGGTGTAGAGGTTAAATAACAAAGGGCTGTCCAAAGGGACAGTTTTTTGCTATATTCATTTTAGAAGAAAGGAGAGTTTTTCTATGGAACTTTGTTGTCTTAACGATATGGGCGGCATGAAAGTTGCTACGATCTGCCTTGGAGATGGTAATTGTGTTAGGGTCAGTACTCTCAAACAAAGGGCTGTTGGTGGCCTTAAGGAGGAAGTTTCAGAAGTCATGTTGTGTGAGGGCAACTGTCCCAAGACAAATGGGGTAGTGGAGCAAATTTTGACTCCAAATGTTCGGAAGCTCATTGAAGAACGTATGACCGCATCATCTAAATGATGCGGTTTTTGTTTTATATAGTTTTGGTATATAGTATCTATTACTATGATGGTGACCAATAGCTTTAACCACCTAAAAGAGATAATCGAGAAGGAGAGAGCCTCTGGTAAAAAGATAGTCCTAACCCAAGGATCCTTCGACTTGGTCCATATTGGTCATGCAAGATACTTACAGAAAGCTAAGGAACAGGGTGATTTTCTGGTTGTTGGAGTAGATAGTGATAAAAAGATTAGATCTAGGAAGGGCCCGGACAGACCAGTAGTCCCCCAGGATGAAAGAATGGAAATGCTTACTCATATTAAACATGTAGATTTGGTCATAATGAAGGATTTGGGGGCGCCTAAATGGGAGTTAATAAAGAATGTTAAACCAGATGTTCTAATTGCAGTTGAAGAAACGTATACAGATGAGCAGATTGAGGATCTAAATAAGTTTTGCGGACAGGTTACTGTTTTGGAAAGACAGGCCACTACTTCAACTAGTGCCAAGATCAGACTTTTGCAAATTGGATTAGCAGATAAGCTTTCTCAAGCTCTTATGCCTAAGATAATAGAAACTATTGAGATAGTCTTTTCTGAAGTTAAAGAAGAAAAGAAATGAGTAAAGTTATAATAGCTTACGTTCCTGTTTTACATGAAGGGTACAGGCATCTTTTTGAGAGCCATAAAGATGTAGATAAGATCTATATCTTTGGAAAAGATTTAATAAAAGAGTTTGACTACTTAGCAAAAGAGATCAGGGCACTTGATCCAGAGTTAATAAAAAAGTCTTTGGATGGATGGGACATTCCAGAGGTGTCTGTTTTAAATAAAGACAATATTAATGAGGTAACAAGTCTGGATGTTGTTATGCCGGATGAAGATATTTGTCGACAGTTTGCAGACAGGTATATAAAAGGCAATGTTACATTTGATCCGATATTTCTAAGGTGGGATAGAACAAATACACAAAGAGAGAAGAAGGTTGGTCCTGAGAAAATAATTACAGAAAATGAATTTATCAATAAAGCTTTCAAGGAGGCGGAGAAAAGTTCAGATTGGTGGAGAAAGGTTGGTGCTGTGGCAGTGAAGAATGGAAAGGTTATTCTTTCTAAATTTAACAAGCAAGTTCCTTCACAACATATGCCCTATGCAGTGGGGGATCCTAGAAATGCATCTCATAAAGGACAAGATTTAGATCTTTTTACTTCTATTCATGCAGAGGCTGGAATAATTGCGGAAGCTGCCAAAGAGGGCATTTCCCTTAGTGGCTGTGATATGTATGTTACTGATTTCCCATGTCCTGTTTGTGCAAAGCAAATTGCTTACTCTGGCATAAAGAGACTATATTTTCATAAAGGATATGCTGTTTTAGATGGGGAATCAATTCTGAAATCTAACGGTATAGAAATAATACAAGTAAAGTAAAAGCCAACGATTAGTATCGTTGGCTTTGAATTCAGGAAAGATAGTCTTTGACGAGGAAGTACTCTGAAGGTGCAAGAACGTATTGGGCCCTGTCATCGATTTCTGGATCATTGGGTGAAATTCCCAACCCTCTTAATCTTTCGAAAATAAGAACAACTACGCGTTTTTGAGTGACCTTCTTTGGATCTTTGGCAAGGGTTATTTTAACCTCTCCAGTTCCATCAGGCACCATGATATTACAGTGCAAGTGTCTGATGCTTTGTGCATTAAGGTCTGGATGGCCAAAACGCATGATAATTCCACCACCGGGCAGGTTTATGCCGATCTCTCCATTGGTTGCCCAATCGAGTAAGACCGTGCAATGGAACCAGTCTTTATCAGTCATGCAATTAGTGTGAGTAATGTGTCTTTTGGGTGCCAAAACAAAATGTTTGGCAATGTGCTTGGCTTTGAATGCCTCTGGACACTCCCAGATCCGCCAGTCTCCAGATGTGTGGATGACTCTGTTCTTTTCTGGGTCTAGCTGGCAGAATGGACATTTCTTGCTTTGAATTTGCTTGATCATGTCACAGTAGTATGCGTAGTTTCGAGCATTCAAGAGAATGGCAATATCTTGGTCGTCCAGTCCTGGAATCTCCAGGACACCTTGTTGTTCCATTGTTCTCTCCTTGTTTTTACGGAACGTTTCTAAGTGGAATATTACTTATGAGATAAGATAAGTCAAGATTTTCTATAATTCTTTGGTTGTCCAAACTTAAATCTCCAAGCCTCTGTTTCTTCCAAGGATTCTAAGTCAGGTTCAATCATATGAGCATGAATATGTAGAACACTACTACCATAGTTGCCATGTTCTGGGTTTTTACCAAATCTAATTGCAACACCACCACCAGGTATATTTCTTTTGATAGATTCCTCTTGAAACATCTCTAACAGCTCTTTTCCTGCTTCTGGATCCATGTCTTTTATGTGTTCAATGTGAGTTTTATAAATTGCCAAAAGTTGATGCCTTATCTTCTCATATGGCCACTGATTGTCTGTTAAGAGCCAATATTTACCAGTCTTTATGATTGGATTTTTATGATACTTCTCTAGGTTTTCTATACAGAAAGGGCAATGTCCTGCCTTTTTTATATCTTCCATTACTTTCTTTTGGTCCTCTCTTCTGACCGAAGACATATGGATAAAGTTATTTTCTTCTTTCATATACTTCAAATGTTATGTCTAAGTTATCAGGATTTTCTTTTGGTGATAATCTTGAATCTATCAAAGACCACTCGTTACTATCTATCTCCGGGAAGGTTGTGTCTCCGTCCACCTTCTTGTGAACCCTGGTAAGGTATATTTTATCTGCATGTGATAAAAACTGTCTATATATTTCAGATCCACCAATAACAAAGACGTCCTCTTTTATTGAAAGAATTTCTTCCAGGGAGTGGACCACTTTACAACCCTCATGTTCAAATTCTTTTCTTGAAAGGATAATGTTTTCTCTTCCTGGTAGAGGTTTTCCAATTGATTCAAATGTTTTTCTACCCATAACTATGGGGTGACCCATTGTTGTTTCTTTAAAGTATTTAAAATCTCTAGGTATGTACCAAGGAATTTTTCCTTTATTTCCAATTACATTATTTATTGATGCGGCAACTATTATGGAAATCATTATATAGCTACTGGTATATCTTTTATACCAGGGTGTGGATCATAGTCAGATAGGGTGAAGTCTTCATGCCTAAAATCAAAGATGTCTTTCTTGTCCTTATTTATCCCCATTGTCGCAAGAGGTTTATCTTCTCTTTCCAGCATTGTCTTTACAGCGTCTACTTGGTCCAC
>JALEGR010000004.1 GCA_022763265.1 Minisyncoccota bacterium
CAACAATAATGATAACAGCTAAGAGAATGTTATTGAAAATAATAGAAGTAACAGCAATACAGACAGTAATAATACCGACAACTAGATACCAGTCCGCTTTTCTCTCTCCTTGTTCTTCTTGTGATCTCCATTCAAACATATGTAAATTGTAACATTTGATATAATATATACATATGTGGTTAAACATGTTTCAAAATGAGAATATTGCTTGGCTAACCCTATTAGTAGCAATATGGACAATACCCTGGAAAGGAGTGGCTCTATGGAAAGCAGCGCAGCTTTCCCATAAGAAGTGGTTCATTGCCATACTTATACTAAATACCTTAGCAATACTTGAAATATTCTATATATTCTACGTAGCAAAGAAGTATTCTGTGAAGGTAGAGGAGGAGTAGGAAAATAATCTGGTATACTGGATGAGTGCCAGAGAAATATAAAAGAAAAAGTAATACAAAGTGTATCCAGTGTCTTAAACCGATATACAAAAGGCCTGGGATTATAAAGTTGAATATGGGGAGAGTTTTTTGTTCTCAGGAGTGTTTTGGCAAATCATGTAGAAATGAACATCCTTGTATTATATGCAAGAAGCCCATACTAGCAAGTGCCCACAAGAAGACTTGTAGCAGAAGTTGTGCCAATAAAAACAGAACCGGCATAAGCTACAACACCGACAGACCAAATGATAAAATAAAGAGCCAGAAAACTGTGCGACTTAGATTGATAGGCCGCAAAGGAAAAAGGTGTGAGAAATGTGGATACAGTAATGTTGGGATTCTACAAGTTCACCATGTTGACAGGAATAGAAAAAATAATAAACCTGACAATCTAGAACTACTTTGTCCCAACTGCCACGCAGAGAAACATTATATGGAAAAAAATTAATTACATGTTATAGTCTGACACGGAGGGATCGCATAGCGGTCGAGTGCACCGGTCTTGAAAACCGGAGTGTCCGTAAGGGCACCGAGGGTTCGAATCCCTCTCCCTCCGCCAGCACAAATGAAGAGTGTTTTAGAAAAAATAAAAAGTAGTTCCTATCTCAAACTCCTACTATTCTTCACATCTTTTGTTTGGTTTACCAAGTTCTCTGGAGTAATACTTCCACTTCATCTAATAAAAAGTGGACTTTCTTTTGTAGATTTTTCAATTGGCGCATCTTTATCCGTCCTGGCACAGATAATTACCGTTCTCCTAATATCAAGAACGAAGCTAAAAAATATACACCTATGGATACTATCTGCCCTACTCTACCTAACAGTCTTCACGATATATGTAACATTTCCATCAACCATTATTTACTTCATAGGAGCCTTGCTTTCGGGTGTGGCGTCTGTCATATTCTATGGACCGTATAATGTAAGTCATTTTGAGCTGACTCCACGTAATAAGACGGGGTCTGGGGCAGCACTTTTTTTCAATCTACTTACAGGGGTTGGAATCATTGCACCCATTGCCGCCGGGACAGTGGCCTCGTTCTCAATATTCATTCTTCTACTTATATCTTTTATCCTTGCCTTTATTGCAGTATCTTTTATGTTCTTTCAAGAAAAAATTGATATTAACTTCTCTGTAAAAGAATCTTTTAAAGAAATATCAAAAGTAAAATGGATCATATATCTTAGAGGAATTCATGAGGCCCTAGGAACATTTATTACATTAGTTACCATAACCCTTATATATGAATTTTTTGATCTTGGGGTATATGGAACAGTACTTGCGGTACTTGGGATATTAATTAGTTTTGCTGTTGGAAAATATAGTGACAGATTATCAACCAAAAAACACCTACTAGCACCCCTAGCAATTATAAATGGTGTGCTAACACTCCTATTCATATTTGACGTATTTAGAGTAAACATAATTCTATGGGGGCTACTCAACCTAGTATGGGGAAAGATAGATGGACTATTTGATCAAACAGCTCTTGCTTTTGTAATGGATGAAACAAAGGATAGGTTAAAAACTACTTTTGGCAGAGAGATTGTCTTAAACATTGGTAGACTAACTGGGACACTAGTTGTAGTACTTGGTTTTGCAATACCGAACTTTATAGACTACTCAATAGCTATTCTTGCTTCTTCAATGTTTATGTATGCTATTTATGTAACCTGTATTTATCATAACTTGGAAGAATAACTTACCACTGACTAAGCAAGCTTTTATTCCCCATCATATATTCTCTCACTCGCCTTAGCCCAGCAGGACTAACATCTCCCGGGAGATTGTCTAGATTAAACCACCCTGCATCTTCTAATTCCCACTGTTTTTTGAAGTCTAGTGAAGGCAGATTTATCACAAAAATATGTATGGCGTCTCTCTTACCTTCGTTATTCGAAATATACTCCCAAAGCTTATAGTCTATCTCTAAACTATCTATACCTAGCTCTTCTTTTAATTCTCTATTTACACATTCTTCTGGACTTTCTCCTATTTCAATCTTCCCACCAGGCAATGACAAGTAGTCCGATCCAATATGTCTTACCAGTAAAATATCATTTTGGTGTAAAACAATAGCTCTAGATCCATAAGTTTTTGGCTTAAAAAACCTCCAATAAAATTTTATAAATGGGTAAGTAATTTTATATATGAGTTTTTTCATTTTATACAGTCTATCACCTATAAAAAACCCCAAGAGATAGATCTCAAGGGGTGTGGTGCGGTATGTTCCGCTGTTAGAGGTTAGAGGATGGTGCGTTCGTCGGTGCCGTAGTTGTCGATGGTCGCACTTGCGTAGTCAGTGGTCTGGCCGTCATCGATCGGATGGAGCGCCGTGCGTCCGGAGGACGAGCGGTATTCCTGGTCGATTGCCGGCGGCGTGTGCGTCGTGCGTGCCATGTACTTGCGAGTGCTGATGTAAGCGTTACCTTCGTCGATCTGCGTTTGCGGCGGCGATGTCGCGGTGGCCCAGGCAGCGGTGTTCTTCATACAAGTGGGCGCAGTGGCGACGGATCCCGTCGGCGGTTCTTCGCCGAGGTAGCCGAGGTAGCCGGTGTGCGTCTTGCAGGCGCGAGTGCCTTCTTCGTGGCGGAGCGTCTGCAGCTTGTGGATCGGCGCGCTTGCGACGATGGTGGCTTCTTCATGCTGACCGGTGGCGGTCTGGTTGATGGTTGCCGTCACGGGCGTGGCCTGATGGTGATCGATGGTGATCTTGTCAGCGTTTCCATGGGTTGCCATGATACTCATGGCCATGAGCACAGTGAGTGCTGCGGTTGCGTAGCGAATCATGCGTGTTCTCCTGTAAAGGTGAAAAACAAAACGACAATACGAATCTACCTAACTATTTACCTCCTTCCAAAAGTACTTTTCTATCTTGTAGATTACACAAGGACGTTTTTATTGTCAATACCTATCATTCCAAGAAATCCCCTGGGATATTAATCTACCAGGGTATAATCTGAGAACTCAAGGTACAAAAAACTACTAAACCTCTTATCAAGGTACGTTATCTAATAACCTTTATATCATACTGAGAATTATTTGTCAATCCCTTTCTTTACAAAAGCGACCATTCTGGACTTCTTTCTAGAAGCTGTATTTTTCTTAAATAGACCTGCCTTTTCACCCTTATCAACAGCCTGCTGGAATTTTGAGACCAATTCCTTGGCACCTTTGTCCCCTGCTTCCACAGATTTTCTAATCTTCTTGTCTAATTCCTTGATAGTTTTAGAACGTCGAAGATTCTCTGCTCTTCTTGTAGCAGATGATCTCATAGCTTTTTTGGCTGCATTCTTTATTGGCATAGTGCAAAGACTATATCTAAACTAGAGAAAAAAAGCAAGTTATTTTCATATGGTGTATGATATGAGCATGATAGGAAGAATTTCTGGAAAGCTTATAGAGAAACATCCACTGTATGGAATTATTGACGTTGGTGGTCTAGGTTACAAAGTACATGCCACACTTCCAACCCTTGGGCAGGTAGCTATTGGTGAGGATATTACCCTACATACTTATCTACACGTCAGAGAAAATACCCTAGACCTTTATGGCTTTGAAAATGAAGAAGAGAAGTTTTTCTTTGAATTACTTCTATCAGTATCAGGTATTGGACCAAAAAGCGCTGTAGGTATACTAAATATTGCAAGCCCAGACTCTCTCAAAAGCGCCATATCTGCAGGAGACACAACTCATCTAGTAAAAGTTTCTGGTATTGGAAAGAAGAGTGCACAAAAAATTATACTTGAGCTGAAGGATAAGATTGGAGATTCTATAGAAGGAGATCCTCTGATGATGCAAGATGAGGTTGATACCATGGAAGCCCTTGTATCTCTAGGATACCCTGAAAAAGAAGTACGAGAAGTTCTTCAAAAGATTCCAAAGGATATCTCTGGTGCCCATGAGAAGATAAAAGAAGCCCTTAAAATACTTGGATAATGAATATAAGAAAACTAATACCAAAAAAACTTTTCCCAGTTTACCACTACCTTCTCTCCCTACTTGGTGCCATTATCTACAGATTTCCCTCAAGGAAGATAAAGGTTGTGGCTGTTACTGGAACAAAGGGTAAAAGTACAACTGTTGAACTAGTGAATGCCATCTTAGAAGAAGCTGGTAAGAAAACTGCCCTAGCTGGAACAATTAGATTCAAAATTGGAAACGATTCGAAAAGAAACCTGTACAAGATGACTATGCCAGGAAGATTCTTTCTACAAAAGTTTCTTAGAGATGCGGTAAATACAGGGTGTCAGTACGCAGTTATAGAAATGAGCTCAGAAGGAGCAAAACAATTTAGACATAAATTTATCTCAATTGATTCCCTCATATTCACAAACCTATCTCCAGAACATATAGAGTCACATGGATCATATGAAAAATACAGAAAAGCAAAACTTTCTCTAGCAAAAGCTGTAAAGAAGACCCTCATTATAAACAAAGATGATAAAGAGGCGGATAAGTTTCTTTCTATAAAAGGACCGAAGAAATTAACCTATTCTATAAAAGAAGTTGAGCCATATACATCAACCGACCACAGTTCCATATTTACATACCATGGAATATCTATAAGAAGTTCTCTACCAGGGGAATTCAACATATACAATATGCTAGGAGCTCTGACATACGCAATAAATGAAGGTATCTCAATTGAAGATGTGAAAAGTGCCTTTGAAAATTACACTGGTGCTAGAGGTAGAATGGAAAGAGTTACATTGCCAAAGGAAAATCCTTTATCAAAAAAACAAAACTTCCAGGTAATTGTTGATTATGCACACACCCCTGATTCCCTAGAGAAGGTATATAGGGTCTTCAAGGAAAGAGAGACTATTTGTATTTTGGGAAATACTGGGGGAGGAAGAGATACCTGGAAAAGATCTGAGATGGCAAAGATAGCAGACAGATATTGTAAGAAGATAATCCTTACCAATGAAGATCCGTATGATGAAGATCCAAGAAAGATCATTGGTGAAATGAAAGTCGCTATAAAAAACCACAGACCAGAAATAATTATGGATAGAAGAGAGGCTATTGCCACAGCCCTGAGGAAGACAAGTAAAGACTCAGTAGTAATCATCACTGGAAAAGGAACAGATCCATACATAATGGAAGCAAATGGAGAAAAAACTCCTTGGGATGATGCAGAAGTGGTTCGAGAAGAGCTGGAAAAAGTTTTGAGATAGCACTTGACTTTTTATTTTTTTATTATAAGGTGCAAGAAGATCGAACACTCTAGAAAGGAACGTTGAGATGAGAAGCCAAGCCACTGACGCAACGCTGGAGTTTGATGAAAAAAAACTTGTTAACTATGCTACCAATCTCCTTGAGACAAACCCCGATTGGAATATCTTCAGGGCAGTCGAAGAAACCCTGAGCCACTTCTGGGAAACAGAGGATGAAAGAAAGGCGCATAGACGCAAGCTGCTTCAAGCAGTCAAAGCAAAGCTTGCTGATGGTTAAAAGCAAGCCACACTAACCCGACAGTATTAACTGTCGGGTTTTAAAACACCTCAAGATAATTAATATAACTTCTTGCAATTAAAACAACTCTCTGTAATATACCAACTGGAACACATCTGTAAAAGGAGATCTTTCATGTCAAAAGAAGATTGTATTATCCCTTGGGAAAAGGGCACTGATCTTACAGAGGAACAGAAGACTTTGATGTTTGAGATAAATCGTTGTATCGGTCTTATGTTTCAAGAGGACGATCCTCTTGTAAAACCTTCAAATGAAATGAATAGGCCAAGGTTCTTGAAGTGTCTTGAATTTATTCGGGACAATCCAAGTGCTCATATCGGTTACGATTTCTATGAATTGCCAATTTGCGAAGCAAGCAGATCCATTTGGCTTAACCTCCAATTAACTGCTTGGTTTCCGAAAGAATCTGGTTGTCCTGGCAGCCTGTCTTTTCTTACACCAAACCAGACACACTGGATCTGTCTGAAGCTTCAAGACGATAAACTGATGGTTGAGTCAGTAGAAGCACATGCCAGGAGAGCACTTAATAACTTGAAGCAGGCTATAATCAGGATCGAGAACCAACTCAATGACGGAGAGCACTGGACTGATCTATCCAAGAGTAATATGGTCTTTGATGTTGTCAGTGCTGAAAATTGGTGTAGAGGTCTGTATACCAGCTCTGACATTTACCGTACAAATGTTTGCCCACCTCTTATTTGGAGCTCGCCAATACCAGAGTTCCAAGATATGTGGCAAAACATCATTCTTATGGGCCAGATGTGCCCAACCGACATGTCATACGGAGCCTTTGCCGAAAAATGATCTGTGTACCCCGCTAACAAAGCGGGGTTTTAATATAAAAATGCCCGCAACTCCGAAGAGAGCGGGCGGGCCTGGCTAGATTCCCCTTTAAGAAAGGGTGCCCCATTTAAAGAGCATTTGGCGTTGGTGTTGGGAAAACATG
>JALEGR010000025.1 GCA_022763265.1 Minisyncoccota bacterium
AGGCCGTTAAAACAACTCCATTCATCCCCGGGCTCACATAGACCTATGATTGTTCGGGACGGTCTGTTCGCCCGGGGTTTCCTGGGTACAAAAAACTCCCTCTCGGGAGCATTTTGTTTAGAGCTTCAAATCTTCCATTGCTTCGTCAACACTTGCCTGTGCATCAGCTGCCTCAGGTGCTCTTCTTGTTGAACCTTCTGGTTCATTGATTTTTAGATTAACTCTGGCATTATTCTTCATTCCAACTACTCTAAGTAGTGTTCTGATAGCTTTTGCTGTATTTCCAGATCTTCCAATGATCTTTCCCATATCCTCTGGATGTACGTCTAGAGTAAGTAGGACCCCCATTTCATCAACATTTCTGTTAACTTTTACAGAATCTGGATTATCTACTAATGTTTTGACAACAAACTCAAGAAATTCCTGATCTCTTTCCATAATTATTAAATGAACTTAAAAGTAATACGAGTAGATACTCGTATATGTAATTGTACGGGTACTTGGGGTAATAGTCAATTTATAAAAAACCTCACATCCTGTGATGCGAGGTATAGAAATCAAAGTTCCGGGTTAGTTACGAGAGAAGACACGAATTTCAGGATGCCATTTGGGACCGTAATTGAACGGACAGATATCGGGGAGCCACTTCTTAAAAAGTTGGATACGATGTCTTACACGAACAACCGAAATGCCCCCTTCTTTGTTTTTAATAAAGAAGATGTTGGAATGGTCTTTTATTAATCCAACATTCTCGCCAGCCTCTTGTCTGTCAACAAGATCACAAATCTGAGGAAATGTGTAAAAATGACCAGCCTCGATAAGTGCCCACTGTAGATTGACAAGATTTTCTTCATTTGTATCCAGAAGGTTCTGTGCCATTTCCGAAAAAGCCATATCTTTCTCGGGTCTAAAGGCTCTACTTTTTCCGGATCCTGTAGCTTCCTGATATTCAGGAAGCGAATCATAAAAGCTATCTGGAATATGGCGCCACAGAACACCACTAAAGCATTCTGTCGTCTTTTTCAAAGGAGTTGGGTTGAGTTTAACAATAGTGTTCAAATCAAGAAAGTTCCTCAACATTACAACCTTTACGTGTCCGGCATTGATAAGCCTTATGACTTCGTTAGGATCTTCAACCTTAAGCTGGTCACACATATTCTTGAACATAGCATTAAACTTTCCCATATTCGGAAACACACTATCAATAAGGCTCCTTTGCATAACACGTTCTCCTTTTACTCAGTTGCATTTCAATCCAGGATTTACAAAGAACTACCGTATACGGTATATCATCTTTTCAAAATTAGTAAAGCCCGTGTAAGTAAATGACCTACTCCCTAGACTAGCGCCCGAGGTTTCCTGTTTACTGAAAAGACCCTTTCACAGGTCTTTTTACTCAGCTGGTTTCTCTTCCTCTTTTGGAGCCCCCTCTCTCTTTTCTTCTTCCTTAGTCTCTTCAGCTGGGGCTTCCTCCTTTGGAGCTTCTTCCTCAGCAGCTGGTGCTTCCTCTGCTGGTTTTTCCTCTTCCTCTTTCTTTATAGGAGTCTTCTTGGAAAGAACATTCTTTTTCTTTCCTTCAATGATTTTCTCTGAAACAAGTAGATTATGAACCGTATCAGATGGCTGTGCACCATTATCCAACCAGTGTTTTATCCTGTCCTTTTTGAAATTCTTTTCATTTGTATGAGGGTTGTATGAACCAAGTATCTCTAAAAATCTACCACTCTTTGGACCGTTTTGCTTATCCGTAACTAAAAGACGAAACATCGCCTGGTTCTTCTTTCCAACTCTTTGTAATCTAACCATTAACATACCAAAAGATACTACCAGAGTAAGGAAATGCGGTCAATCCCCTATATTGTGTTATAGTCTATGGGTATATGCACAAGAGAAAAACTATAGAAGGACCAATCTCCATTACTGGGAAAGGTGTAGGCTATGTAGAAAAGTTTGAAATAGATCCAGTTAGTATAAAAAATGCATGGAGTGGAGATATTGTCCTTGCTGAAGTGCTTTCTAAGGATAAAGCTAGAGTAAAAAAGATAGTAAAGAGAACACATCCAGAAGTTGTTGGTAATGTTTTTGTAGATAAAAACAGGTCATACCTAATGCCTGATAATAGAAGATTGAAGAAGCAGATAAATATTGATAAACCACTAGAGGGGAAAAAAGCTATTGTAAAAATAATCTCTTGGGGAGGAGAATTCGAACACCCACAAGGAGAAGTTGTAAAAATTCTTGGAGAAAAAGGAGATCATGTTGTTGAGATGGAATCTATTTTGTTTGATAAAGGTTTTGACTCTTCTTTTCCGCAAGACGTTGAGAAAGAAGCACAAGATATTGCAAGAAGAGAAAAGCCAATACCAAAAGAAGAGGTTAGCTCTAGGAAAGATTTTAGGAAAATAACTACTTTCACCATAGATCCAGATGATGCTAAAGACTTTGATGATGCCCTATCATACAAAGAGCTTCCAAATGGAAACATAGAAGTTGGAATACATATAGCTGATGTCTCACACTATGTAAATAAAGGAACTAAACTAGATCAAGTCTCTAGAGAAAGAGGGTTCTCAGTGTATTTAGTAGACAGAACCATTCCAATGCTTCCAGAAGTTCTATCAAATGACCTTTGTAGCCTAAATCCAAACGAAGAAAAGTTGGCTTTCTCTGCAGTATTTGAGATGGATAAAAACGGAAAGGTAAAGAAGGAATGGTTTGGTAAGACTGTTATAGAATCTGACAAAAGATTTACATACAAAGAAGCTCAGGAGTCTATAAACAAAGGTGGTCTCTTTAGTAAAGAGCTTACAGTTCTAAACGAAATAGCAAAAAAGATCAGGAAGCAAAGAGAAAAAGAAGGTGCTATTGATTTTGAGACAGATGAAGTAAAGTTCGAATTAGGTAAAGATTACAAACCAGTAAAGGTTTATAGAAAGGAGCATCTAGATACCCATAAATTAATCGAAGAGTACATGCTTCTTGCAAACAGACATGTAGGTAAATTCATGTCAGATGCACATAAAAAAAGAGGTGGTTTTATATACAGAATTCACCCAGAACCTGACAAAGAAAAGTTGGCACAACTTGGAGTGTTTCTTAGAGCTCTTGGATATGAGTTTAACCTAGAAAAGAGTAATCTAACCTCCAAAGATATTGCTGCCATATTAAAGAAGATTGAAGGAAAAGCAGAAGAGTCACTTATAAAAACAGCAGCTGTAAGATCAATGGCTAAAGCAGTATATTCTACGAAAAACATTGGACATTTTGGCCTCTCATTCCAATATTACACACATTTTACATCCCCAATTAGAAGATATCCTGATCTAATTGTTCACAGAATCCTCTGGAATCATCTTAATGGAAAACATGTATCCTCTGATGAGTTTGCCCTTCTATCTAAAATATCAGAAGAATCATCTTCAAAAGAAGTTTCAGCAGCAGAAGCTGAGAGGGAGAGTGTGAAGATAAAGCAAGTAGAATATATGGCAGATCATGTCGGTAGTGAATTTATTGGTGTTGTCTCTGGAGTTACAGAGTGGGGACTCTATATTGAAGATAAAAATACTAAAGCAGAAGGAATGGTTAGGATTAAAGACTTGGGAGATGACTATTTTGAACTTGATCAGAAAACATACTCAGTAGTTGGACGAAAGACTAAGAAAAAATTCTCCTTGGGAGATGAAGTTAAGTTTAGAGTAACTGGTGCTGACGTGGAGAGAAAAATGCTAGATTTCAAGGTTGTATAGAAAAAGGTTCCTGTTAAGGAACCTTGTTGATTCAGAACTTGCTGACAATGAGATCGGTGACATCGTCACCATCCCCGAGACCAGTCATGGTTGCTGCGTTAAAAGCCACAGCCATTGACTTGAGTTGATCCATAGTAACCGAGCTATCCCGTCTCGCCAGAGCCTTAACGATCGGAAGGATATCACCCTCAACTTTCTTCTGCTTGCGAGCCGCCTTCTTTTTACGCTGGCTGGTTGCTTTCTTCTTGCCGGCACCCTTCTTCTTACGCTTCCTAAAGGTACCTGTCACTGCAACAC